>JAGANI010000007.1 GCA_017624285.1 Clostridia bacterium | reverse complement strand
TTGATGCTTATGATTTATTCGTATTCGATAGATTTAAGAATATTGTTTAAAAAATTCTATTGTCCAATTTGTGGGCAAAAATTAAAAGTAGTAAAAAAAGCGAATAAACTTTCATCAGAACAAAAAAACCTTTATTATAAACAACTATTTCCTATGGCAGTTCCAATTGATTTAGATGTTGCTAAGGTTGAACAAATCTTTAAATGTCATAAATGTAATTATTATAATACGACTGATAATCAACTAATTATCCGTAAAAAACAAAGAAAACTACGTCGTCGCATTTTATCTAAAAACGAACTGCAACTACTCCCCTTAATTGAAGATACAGACCCCAATTTAGCAAAAGAATTATATAAATAGATGTTTGGAGGTGATTAAAATGGGCTGGCAAGGTTATGAAGAAACCATAGCAGTAGGCATGCTTTTTAAAAAAATGTACTGTCATAAATGTGGTTGTTTACTGAAAAAGAAAAAAGTAGCCCATCTCTATCTAAAAAGTGATCCTGGTTATTCTAATGATATGATAGGTCATATACCAATTGGAATGGATAAAAAAATGATGGTCCATTATATTTATCACTGCCCGAATTGTGGCTTGGAAATAACTTATGATGAACAATGTGTCATAGCTAAAAAACAAAAACTTTTAAAAAAGAGAATTTTGAATGAAAATGCATAAAATATATGAAAACGACGACTTAGTGATGTATTTTAAAAAAAGATATTGTCATTGTTGTGGTAACAAATTACAAAAGAAAACAACTGAAAGGGTTGTATGCACAGATGATCCTGAGCATCGTCATTATTGCCACATTGGTCCGTCATATAAACCACACGGCGATATACTAGTTGTTGCGAAAGAATATTATTGCCCATTCTGCAATAAGTCTTTTTCTTGCGATAAACAAAGCGAAATTATAAATGCACAAAAGTACTATAAAAGAAAAATCGTTACCAATGAAGAAATTAGTAATATAAAAAATCTTAAACTGCAAACCGCCGTTGATACAATTTTAAAAATGAGATGGTTATTAATAATACCCTTTATTGGTGGGCTTATATGTGCAATCAAAATCACTAACGGTTTCTTAAGTGAAAAACTAGAGAAAAATGATGCTTTTTTATTTACAATATTGCCGTTAATTGTTTTTACATGTGTTGCTATAATAATGGATATTTCAATTTTTAAAATTGATTTGATTAACAATTATAAACCGTTAATCATGTTAATCATGGTAATCCTATCATCATTTTTATTTAACATATTAATATTATTGCTTATTAACAAAAGATTTAAAAAATAGTTTTTTTAAACCACTTTGCTGGGTAACACCAGTAAAGTGGTTTTTGCATAATCCCCCAACCCTACTTATTAAATAAAAATATTGCAATAAAAAACGGCTCGGTAAAACCGAACCGTTTTTGCCTATGTTAAAAATTAGTCGATAGCTGCTTCTGCGCCAACAGCCTTTAAAGCTTCTGCAATCTTGTCTGCTTCTTCTTTGGTAGCGCTTTCTTTGATAACGCCCTTTTCTTCAACAAGTTTCTTAGCTTCAACAAGACCTAAGCCAGTGAATTCTCTAACTGCTTTGATAACAGCAATCTTGTTTGCGCCAGCATCCTTTAAAGATACTTTGAATTCAGTCTTTTCTTCTACTGCTTCAGCAGGAGCAGCAGCGCCACCTACAACTGCTACAGGAGCAGCAGCGCTTACGCCAAATTCTTCTTCGATAGCCTTTACTAAATCGTTTAATTCTACAACCGTCATGGTTTTGATTTCTTCAATCATCTTTGCAATATCTGCCATTTTAAATTTCCTCCAAATTTTTTAATTAAATAATGTTTTTGACCCTGTTATTATGCCTGAGCCTCAGCCTTTTTGTCTGCAACAGCTTTAATAGCAACTGCAAGACCTCTTGTGAAGTTGGATAACGTACCTGCAAGCATTGAGTAAAGTTCCGGCTTGGACGGAATTGCTGCATAAGCCTTTACGCCATTTGCATCAACGTATTCACCAGCGATGTAACCGCTTTTAACTTGCACTTTATCAGCGTATTTTTTAGCCGCTTCTACTACCTGTTTAGATGCGTCGGTTTCTTCAGTACCAAATGCAACTGCGGTAGGACCGTTTAAGTCGTTATCAAACGCTGTAACACCAATACCTGCGAAAGCCTTTCTGATAAGCGTGTTTTTGTATACTTTGTATTCTACGTTCGCTTTTCTGAATTCGTTTCTGATAGCGGTATCTTCAGCAACCGTAAGACCTGCGAAAGATACTAATACAACTGATTTAGATGCGTTGATCTTTGCGGTAATATCGGCAACGACTTCTTTCTTAAGTTCGATATTTGCTGACACTTTTTTGACCTCCTGTATTAATTTTTAACATAGATAACCTTATATAGATATAAGTTTATTGCCTTGTTTTTGGGGTAAACCCCGTTTTAAATAAATCAAAAAGCCCTTGACCACGCCAAAAGTAATCAAGGGCTTAATAATAAACCTTTTAATAACTACCTCGGCCGGCGGAATATCCTTTAAGTAAAAACACCAACTGTCTTGGGTTATTCGATTTGTACGCGGTAATGATAACACCGATTAAACGTCTTTGTCAAGCGTTTTTACCGCTTCGGTTAAAATTAGTTTTTAGATGCAACTTTTACGCCAGGACCCATGGTGCTTGCAACGGTAATAGATTTGATGTATTGACCTTTTGCTGCAGCGGGTTTTGCTTTAATAATAGCATCCATTAATGCGTCGTAGTTTTCTACAAGTTTGTCCTTGCCGAAAGACTTTTTACCGATAGGACAGTGGATAATAGCGGTTTTATCAAGTCTGTATTCAACTTTACCTGCTTTAGTATCCTTAACTGCTTTAGCGATATCCATAGTAACGGTACCAGACTTAGGGTTAGGCATTAAGCCTTTAGGACCTAAGATTTTACCGATTCTACCAACGATACCCATCATATCAGGGGTGGTAATGATTACGTCGTAATCGAACCAGTTTTCAGTTTGAATTTTTTGTACCATTTCTTCAGCACCAACGAAGTCAGCGCCTGCTTCTTTAGCGATATCAGCTCTTTCACCTTTTGCAAGAACTAAAACCTTAACGTCTTTACCGGTACCGTTGGGAAGAACGATAACGCCACGTACTTGTTGGTCAGCCTGTTTGGGGTCTACACCAAGTCTTACGTGTAATTCAACAGTTTCGTCGAATTTTGCCTTCGAAGTAGAGATAACTGCTTCGATAGCTTCGCCGGTTTCATATAATTTAGACTTATCGATTGCCTTAACGCTTTCGATATATTTTTTTCCGTGTTTCATTTAAAATCCTCCTTGTGGTAATAACGAGCGGCGCTCTCCCACCAAATTTTGACTAGTCTACGACTTCTACACCCATCGAACGAGCGGTACCAGCGATCATGCTGCATGCTGCTTCGAGCGAAGTTGCGTTTAAGTCGGGCATTTTCGTTTTAGCGATTTCTTCAACCTGAGCCTTGGTAAGCTTAGCAACCTTTTGCTTGTTAGGAGCAGCAGATGCGCTTTGGATACCACAAGCCTTCTTAATAAGAACGGCTGCCGGCGGGGTTTTTAATACGAACGTGAACGAACGGTCTTGGTAAATGGTCATTACAACCGGAATAATAAGACCTGCCTGATCTTGTGTCTTTGCGTTGAATTCCTTTGTGAAGCCCGGAATGTTAATACCGTGCGGACCTAAGGTAGAACCAACCGGGGGACCCGGGGTCGCCTTACCTGCGGGTAATTGCAGTTTAACAATCGCAGTAACTTTCTTTGCCATAGTTTTTCCTCCAATTTTGTGGTGATAGCGTAGCGTCCGTGAAAAGTATTTGACGTTACTCCCACTTATTTAACAGCCCCTTACGGGTTGCTGCTGTTATCTACTTCAGTTTCTGCAGTAGAAACGACTTCTACAGCAGTCTTTTTGATTTGAACGTAATCGAGTTCAACATCGGTTGCCCTGTTAAATACGACAACGTTTACCATTGCCTTTTGTGATGCGTCGTTTAAAGAAATAATCTTACCCGTGAAAGACTCAAGCGGGCCGGACATAATTTTAACTTCGTCACCAACTGCAAAGTCTACGTTTACGGCTACCTTATCAAGACCTAAGCGCATAACTTCGTCAGGTTCGATTGGCTTGGGTCTACCCTGAGGACCAACGAAACCAGTTACGCCCCTTATATTAGTAATAAGATACCATAAATCATTACTGAATATCATTTTTAAAAAGACGTACGCGGGGAACTTCTTCCTTTCGAAGATCTTCTTCTTTCCGTTAGCCTTTTCTTCCATAGTCTCTTCGGTAGGGATAGCGATTTCAAAAATCTTATCTTGAAGATTGTTGTTTTCGATAATCTTTTCGAGACTACTTTTTACCATAGATTCGTAACTCGAATAGGTATGGATTATATACCACTTCGGTTCTTCTTTCTTAACGTCTTCAATAGCCATAAATCACCTTATTTACCGGTTAAGAGATTCAACAAATAAAGAAGTGGCCAGTCAAATAAACCGATGCATACCAAAAATACGATTACCACTACTAAAACGACACCCGTTTGTTTGATAACCTTTGGTAAGGTAGGCCAAGAAACCTGCTTAAGCTCGGAAAACATTTCCTTTAACTTTTTGCCAATTTTAGCAAAAAAGCCAGGCTTCTTTTTCTTTTTATTATCTTTCTTGTCGGCCGTCTTAACTTCCGCTACTTGTGCGTTATCGTTAAGTGACTCAGCCGTAAGTTTTTTGTTGTTATCCATTTTTTTAACCCCTGAATTTAGTGCGTTAAACATAACCGGCACGGTAACCGTGCTGGTCTGTCTACGTAAAAATTATTTGCCTTCTTTGTGCGTGGTATGCTTTTGGCAGAATTTGCAATACTTTTTGATTTCGATTCTGTCAGGATCGTTCTTCTTGTTTTTGAATGTGTCGTAATTTCTCTGTTTACATTCGGTGCATACCAAAGTAATCTTGTTTCTTGCGCCCTTTGTAGCCATAGTTTCACCTTTCTTTTTTCCAAAAAATTACACCCTGTCAAACCAGAGTGCTAACTGATTTTATCATTTATGAAAAATCTTGTCAAGTTTTTTTGACCAAATTTAAACATTTTTTACGCTAAAAATGATATTTCTTTTATTTTAAATAAAAAAGCCTATATCTTGTGGATTTGCACTTTTAAAAACCACAAACGACTACGCCTTTTTTACCTAATTATCCCCAAAAACGAAATAAAAAAATAATTTTTTACAAAAAAACGCTTCGCAAATAAAAAAAAATTTGCATTTTAAATAAATTTTGCGATAGCATCGGGAGATTTTCTTACCTTTTGACGGATAGCATCGTCTTCACTAGCGTAACCAACGGCTATAACTAATTTTAGTTCTGCCTTTTTGTCTAAATTAAGCGTCTTTTTAACAGCGTCTTTATCAAATAGACCTATCATGCAGGTAGAAAGCCCTTCGTTCATGGCCGATAAAATAATATGCGCCGCAGCGATACCCATATCTATTTGCGCAAAATGTTGACTACCAACCACTTTTGATACGCCTTCTTTTAAGGTTGCAAGGCGTTCCTCCAGCACGATAAAAGCACCTGCCTTTTCACAATGGCGGTTTGCGCCGAACACCCTTGTTGCCGAAGCAATTTCTTTTACCTTATCGGGTTCGGTAACCACGGTAAAAAACCATGGTTGTGAATTGCATGCAGATGGGGTAAGCCTAGCGACTTCTATTACCTTTTGCAAAACTTCCTTCTCGACGGGACGACCGTCAAAGTTGCGGCAACTTTGCCTTTTTAAAACGAGTTCGTTAAATTCCATAAATATCTCCTTTTAGGTAATTATACCATTTACTGAGAAAAAATTCAATCGATATGCAAATTTTTACTTAATTTTACCATCTTGTTTAACATATTTTACGGCACGATCTAGATTATCTGTTAGCGATGCGTTATTAATTAAAGCAACAATATCATCTTCGGTTAACGTAATACTTTTGCCATCGGGGTAAATAATTAAGACAATATTAAAACAAGTGGCGTCGCATTTATTTAAAAGCGTACGCACCATTGAACACGACGAAATCGCAAAAGCATTTACCCGTACCCCACGTTTTAATGCAGTTTGACCAAGACCAAAGTATGCGCGTATATACACGTTTTGTGATTTTTTTGAAACCCCGCCTATAAAAATAAACGTTGCAAAAAATAAAATTGATATATTAACAACGCCTTTAACGTAAAACAAGGCGATAAATACCCCAAAAAGGGCAAATGAAACAACTACGCCTAAAATTTTTAAAGTTAATTCACCCACGCGTTTTTTAAATGATAAATTTAATATTGCGGATAAAATTCTGCCCCCGTCAAGAGGTGTAACGGGTAAAAGGTTGATAATTGCAAGTGTCATATTTGCGTAAAATATAACTTCTGTATAAGGGTATAAATTTGGAACAAGCCACCAACTTGCTACAATTATTACAGCAATAAAAAAACTAGTTAGCGGACCTGATATGGCGATAAAAAACTCGTCCAAAGCGGGGAGCAAATCAAAATCCCCACTAATACTTGCACCAAATGGAGTTAGCGATAACTTTTTAAGTTTATATCCACGCCTAGACGCTGCTACGCTATGACCGACTTCGTGCAAAACGGCAGATAACGTATATATCAAAAATATAAAAAATTCACCCTTAACCGCATAGAAAAAACCAAAAACAAAAAAGAGCGGATGAAAGTATACACTAAATCCGTCCGCATCTATTTTTTTAGTTTTAGCACCGTAAAGGGCGTTTTTTAGCTTAATTAAGCCTTTACTAGTTTGCATTTTTTACCCAAACAATTTTGCCTGAATCAATATTGAAATCGGTGATTTGACCGTCTGCAGAATACAAGCATACCGTTACCGAACTACCACCACTATACCCTACTGGGATATTTGCATAAACGGTATCGCCTGTATTTAAGTAAGCATAATCCAACCCACTAATGACCGTTTTAAAATCTTCGCCATGAACTATTTCTAAATTTATTTTGCCATCAACTTGACTAACACTATCCACCACACCGTCGGTTGAAGCGTATACTGCGCCTTTATAGTTTACACGCATAACGCCGTTATCGAGAGAAATCGCCGTAGATAAACAGGGTAAATTAGCGCTAAAATCGGTGTATTCTTTAACTTCTTCTTTTTTAGGAGCAAACACCCCTTTGAAAAATCCGACGACGTCGTTACCGCCCACTAAAAAAGTAGTGCCAATAACAGCCCCTACTAATACTACGGCAACACCGACCTCGGCAATAACACGTTTTTTAAACGGTTTTTTTAACGGCTTATTTTTAACCGTTACCGTAGGCAGCGCAGAATCTTTTTCGTTTACTTGGTTATCATTTTGCGCGTCGCTATGCTCGACGAGTGCGGTTTGGGCGGAAAAATCACCATCCGTATCACTATTTTTTTGACAATCGTCTATTTTATCTAATTCATTAATTAAAGAAGGTTGCTCTTCCTTTTTGCTTTTTAACTTAAAAAGAGAACGCCAAAAGCCCTTCTTTTTAACTTCCTTTTTGGGGACTAAAAGCTCGTTATCGCTTTCTGCAACGGCACTTGACTCATCACTTAAAGTAGTAACGTCGTCCGCAACGACGTCTAAAACATCGTTATCCGTAACAGCATCTGAACCGTCGTTATCCAAAGTAACGTCAGGGGTTTCAGGCTCGATAAAAATATCTTCCACACCAAGATCTTCGGTTGACGGATTAATGGAAGTTTGGGCTAAATCATTGACCATATCAATAACTTGCGCTTTGACTTCTTCATCCGACTTTTTGCGCTTTGCTTTGCGTTTTTTTGCAGGTTTAACAGTAATATTACAGGTATTAACGGGTACTTCTATCATATCCGCGTATTTTGAAGCTTCGTCCATAATTGCCTCCGATAAATATCTTTTACAAAATATATATGAAGGATTTTATGCCGATAGACCTAAAAGTTATATTAAAATTAAGTAGATTTTATAATGTTTTGTCGAAAGGACTAAACTTTTGCCCCTTTAACGCCTTTTGCACCGTTACCGAAAATTATCCCGTTTGCGTCGCCTAATAATACCGACTGCTTGATATTATTTTTACGCTTAGCGCCCTCAATAATATCTTCTAGAACGGTGCAATAATCTTTTGGATCTTGGGCAAATAAATAAAGCGCAAGCGAACCTGGTACGGTATTTACTTCGTTTAAATAAACCTTACCATTATAATATAAAAAATCTATCCTAATAACGCCAGTCATATTAAGAAGCGTGTAAATTTTTGCTGAAAGCGCTTTTACCTCATCAGATAAAAACTTACTTATATCGGCAGGGAATACCCTATTACCAGATAAATATTTATCGTTAAAAGAAAGAATTTCATCATTTTTTAAGGGACGCTCACACTCAGATACTTTTAACCCGTCTTTGCCAAAATACACGGCGCAGTTAATTTCGGTAGCGCCTGATAAAAACTCTTCCACAACAACCCTGTCGTCTTTTTTAATAGCATTAATAAGGGCAAATTCTAAATCAGTACGATTTTTTGCAACGGCTATACCTATGCTTGAACCAAGCGTCGACGGCTTAACTATTACTGGATAAGATAGACGTTTTTCAACCGACGTAATAAACTGCTCCATGGAAGAAAGCGCATTATATAATAAGCCGTTTACCGTTTTGATACCAGTCCCCTTAAAAAAAGTTTTTGTGTGAAATTTATCCATTAAAAGTGAAGAAGAAAACACTTCTGGCGAAAAAGTTTCTATACCGATTAAATCAAAAAAACCTCGAAGCGAGCCACACTCTCCTAAACCACCGTGGCAACAATTAATTGCGCCGTCTATATGACACAATTTTTTAATTTTACCCTTTTTTGCTGCATATAAATCTTTTACGCCAGGGTAAAAAACGGCAAAAACACCAGTAGACGTACCCCCTTGTTTAAAAAACTCAAACGATTTTAGCTCCTCACCCAAACAAAACTTGTTTTCTTTATTTATGTAAACAGGTATTGCGTTATAAACGGCGCTATCTAAAGAGTTTATTACTAAATTTGCCGTTACAATAGAAACTTCCGACTCAACTGAACTACCACCAAAAACAACTAAAATATTTTTCAATATAAAAACACCTCCGCAATTTTTTTTGCTTTGGTGTTTTTAATTAATTTATTCGTAAGTATCAGGCAAATCGTTTTCAAATAAAACGACGTCGCCTTTTTGTAATATATTATTTAAAAGTTCTTTTGCTTTGACGTGGTTTTTAGCGTACAAAATATCTTTAGTATCTTTGCCACCGTCAACGAAACCTTTAATTAACATTTCTGCATTAGTTTTTGCTGAAATTATCATCACGTCGCAATTACTTGCGATTAATTTACCGACTTCATAATTTAATACGCCTTGATTTGCGCCAAGTTCAACTAGCCCAGGTGTAACGATAATTTTACGACCAGAAAAAGCCGATAACGCTTTTAACGCACATTTAAACCCGTCTATGTTAGAGTTGTAGCTATCGTCAATTAACGTTACTCCACTACCAGTAGGCAATACTTGAAGTCTGTGTTTTACCGAGTGCAATCTTGTTACCCCAACGAAAATTTCGTTACGGTTTAAGCCCAGTTTGTAAGCGACTGCAACTGCCAAAAGTATGTTTGCAATAGAATGTTCACCAATGAGCGTAGTAGAACATTTAATAGGACGTTCCCCTTCGATAACTAAATCAAACGAAATACCTTCGTTATTATATACTAAATTTTTTGCTGAAACAAAACCACCGTTTAAGGAAACGCAATACTTTTCTCCCGAAAATTTATCCGCAAGTTCTTTTGCCCACGGGCTATCTATATTAAAAAACGCCTTGCCGTTTTGCTTTAAATTTTCAAAAAGTTCGTACTTGGTGTTTTTAATATTTTCAATCGTCTTAAAACTTTCTAAATGTTGCGAGTTAAGCCCTGTTAAAACGGCTATATCTGGGCAAACCATGTTGGCTAAATCGGAAATATCACCGACTTCCCTTGCGCCCATTTCTGCAATAAATACGTCGTGCGTACTCTCTAACTTTTTAACGGCGTACGCTATACCTAAAGGCGTATTGTAAGACTCCGGAGTCGCTAAAACACGATAACGTACCGATAAAATTGTAGCCAAAATCTCTTTTACACTTGTTTTACCATAGCTTCCGGTTATACCTATTTTAATGGCGTCTGAATGCCCTAAAATCCGTTTGGATAACTTTAAGTAGCGCTTATTGTTTAAATCTTCAAACGGTTTTAATATATAGTAACCAACACTAAGTAAAAAGGGTGCTAAAAACGGCGTTAACGCTATTAAAGAATATTTTAATACACCAAAAACTTCCCCCGCATAGCCAATAGTGCCGTTTTTGATGGCTTTATATATTAAAGTGACTTCGATATAATCAAGTAGCGCAAATAAGCCAAAGCTTACCCCAGCTAAAACGAGTAAATAAACAATTGCAAGCCTTACTAAACGTTTGGTCTTTTTTAATTTTAATTTGACGTTTACGTGTTTTTCCATATCGATATAAACAAGCATGAAAAATACGTACGCAAAAAAGCCTATAAAACTATCTAGGCCACCAGCAAGACGCGCAAAAGTTATGCCCAGTATACAAAAGAATAAAAACCCAAGTAGCGATAAAAGCATTAACCTTGATAAATATGGATTACGCTTTGAATACATCCACTTAAAGTATCTATACCCCTTGTAGCCTAACTGTTGCATCGAAAGTAAAAATTTAGTTGTCGCAAAGAATAATAGTATGGCGTTAAGTATAGATAACCCTAACCACAACCAATAATTATGTCCCATACGAACTCCTTTAAATTTTAGAAAATTTATTTAATTTGCCCATTAAAAAGGCAAATACTGTTTGATTAAAAGCATCCGCCCTATCAATAAAGCAAAAATGCCCAGTTCCCTTAATAAAGCATAAGCGACTGTTTTTTATTAATTTAAACTGTTTTTTTGCCATAAAGATAGGTGTTTCCCGATCTAAAGCGCCAAAAATAATAAGCGTTTCGCTATTAACCGATTTGTAAGCACTAAATAGGTCGTAATTGACGATATATTTAAAGCTTACCCGCATAACGGGGTCGCATTTTAAATAATCTGGCGAGTAAAACTTTTGCTTTACGTCATCCGGAATAACCTTTTTAAATACCTTAAAAAAAGTCTTTTTTATATATCTTTTTAAATTGAACCTGCTTTTTAGCCCTGCTGAACCTGTTAAAACAAGTTTATTTACCTTTAACCCCCGCTCTATCGCGCGAACTACTACCCTTGCGCCAAAAGAATGGGCTATTATAATAGGATTAATAATACCGTTATCAGCTAAGTAGGTAAATAAATCGTCGACGTAGTCGTCAAGCGTGTAAGGTTTAAGCATAGGCACGTTTTTACCAAAACCTTTTAAGTCTAAAAAGCGACAATCGTAAAACCTAGTAAAAAATGGTTTTTGGCGATAAAAAATATTGCCATCCGAGTGGTAACCGTGCAAAAATATTATAACCTGTTTGGGGTTTAAGTTGTTTTTATCGTTAAAAATTTTATCTTTAGCATTAACGGATAAAAAATCGGCTATTTTTTACAACTCCTTTTTAAATATCAAAGCGGTTTCCGTACCATAGTAGTTTTTCCGCTCTGAAATCAATACAAACCCTAATTTTTTGTATAGGTTTATTGCGGGTGTATTTGATGCGCGCACTTCTAAAAAAGCGCATACGTTACCTGCCGTTTTTAAAACTAGTAAGTAATGCGTTAAAAGTTTTACGGCTAACCCTAAGCCTCTAAAATTCGACCGAGTTACAACGCTTAAAAGTTCGGCTTCACCCAATACGGATGAAAATGCCACCGTACAAGCGATTTGCCCATCGACTTCTATCAACCCACCGACAAAGCCTTGTGCGTTAAAAGAAGATAAAAGCATATCTTTAGACCACGCGTCTTTAAAATTTAGACGGTGCATATTTGCGATAGCATCTATATCGCTAATAGACCAATCTCTAATGATAAAATCGCTCATCGTCCCTCTTCCGCCTGTGATTTTCTTATATACAACGGCTCTAAAAGGTCAATATCAAAGTTGGTTGATAGATGTTTAGCTTCAACGGCTAATTTTAACCCCGTTGCCGTATCAACCTTAGTAAAATTAAAATCTAAATCGTCTGAAGAAACCACTTTATAGTCTTTTGATAGAGATAAAACTTCTTCCTTAGATAAAAAGGATGGCGCTAAAGTTAATTTTTTATCTTGATACCCTGCAACGTAGTAACTACCGTGCTTAGCGTCGATAACCGCTAAAACTGCACCGCTATCAATATTGTATGCTAATGCATCAAAAGAAGTTATACTTAAATATGGTTTTTTTAACGCATGGCAAAACGCTTTTACGGTAGAAACACCAATCCTAATCCCGGTAAACGAGCCTGCGCCAGTTACGCAAGCGAAAAAATCGATATCGTTAAGCGATAAACCAACCTTTTGTAAAGCGACTTCTATAGCAGGCATAAGCGCAACGGAGTGCCTAGTACCGCAATCTTCGCTATAAACAAAAGATTTATCTTGGTTAACGGCAATAACCGTCAACGTTTTTGAACTTGTATCTATTGCAAGGTATTTCATAACAAGGTAATTTTCCTTTCAAATTCGCTTAATTTTTCAATAACGACTTTTTTGGTATTATTAGGTAATACGTCCAAAATGTTTTCAGACCACTCTATAACACAGATATTATCACCGTTAAAGTAATCGGTAAGACCTAAAAGCTCAGCATCCTCCCCACACGATAGGCGGTAACAATCGTAATGGTACAAATAATCCCCATAAACGTTTAAGTAAGCGTAGGTGGGGCTTGTAACTTCATCACTAATATTTAAGCCGACTGCTAGACCTTTTGTAAAAACGGTTTTGCCTGCGCCTAAATCGCCCGAAAGCAATATTACGTCACCAGGTTTTAACGTTTTTGCATACTCTACGGCTATATCAAAAGTTTCCTTTTCGGATTTAGTAAGGTATATCATAACTATATTATATATCCTTTGATGAATTTTTCAAATTGATTTTCTCAAAAAGATAAGATATTCTTTTATATAAAATAATCGTTACTATAGAAACAGCCACGCTTTTAATAGCGTTGAACAACAAAACGTAGCCCCACAGCAAAGAAAACAAGCCCTCACTATCGCTAGTAATAACAAACGGAGCACCACCCGTAAAGAAGGGGAAGTTTATATATTTATTTACCAAAAGTGAGGTGGCCGATTGAACTAAACACGCAATTATAAGTGTAATTACAACCGTTTTAAAGCCTTTACGTTTAGAGTAAACAAAAGACGGAACTAATACGTAAGTGGTTGTGATGATAATATTTGCAAGTTCGCCAACGCCACCGGTTTTACCAACAAAGATATGTATAACTTCCTTTACGACGGTTACTAAAAGCGCAGGGATTGGACCATACATAAAACCCGCAAGCATAACGAATACGTTGGAAAAATCCAATTGTAAAAATTCTGCAGGCGTACCCGCAAAAATTGGGATTTCAAGCAAGTAAACGACAAAAGAAAGCGCCGCAAACACAGCCATACCAGCGATGTTTTTAGTAGTAAAAACCTTATTCATTAAAACTCCTTTTATTTACGTACCGTTTGGGACAATAAAAGCCCCCTACACGGGGGCAAAAAAACGGCAAGCAAAAAATAAAATTCTTTTCTCATCCGGACTATACCGTCGGTTTCGGATTTGCACCGAATCATGCATAAAAACGCTCGCAGACTATACTGCCGATAGGGAATTGCACCCTGCCCCAAAGAACCTAAAAAATATAAAGATAATTTAATTATATATTTTATTAAACTTAATTGCAACAAAAATCCGTATTAAATTACAATATTTTGTAATTTTTTACCACTAAAATAAATTAAAGTTAAGTTATGAATACCTTTACTTTTATTATTGAACTATCTTCAGTAGCAGTTTTATTTTTATTTTGCTTTATAATAGTTTTTGGTCTTAAAGTGTTTTTGATTTTTTGCGGAATAACCTTAAAAAACCCGTTTAAAAATAAAAAAACTACACCTGTACCATCACTTAATAGCGAAAATAGACCAAAGAAGAAGCGTATAAAATTTAAAACGATAGTTATAAACCCCGAAGAAAGCACAAAGATATATTTTAAAAAACCATCCGATTAACTTAACATACTATTAAAAAGCTTATGCTTTTATACTTGAATAATTAAAAAATATAAAAACCCCACTACACGTGGGGTTTTGTTTTTAAATTTTAAATTAATCTTCATCAGTAAAACGAACGGTATTATTCTCGTCTGACCAAAGTTTTTCTAAATTATAAAAAAGTCTAGTTTCATCGTTAAAAATATGCACTACAACGTCGCCGTAATCAACTACCGCCCAACGACCTTCCCTAGTGCCTTCCCTACGTAATGGGGCAATTTCTTCTTTATCAAGCTCTTCTTCTAAATACTCTGAAAGCGCCTTAACGTGAGGTGAGGATTTTGCCGTTGCAATAACGTAATAATCTGCAACGATGGTTTTTTCTTGAATATTAATACAAGTAACGTCGTTTGCTTTTTTATTTAAAAGTATTTTACTAATTTTTTCAGCAAGTTCTTTTGAAGTCATTATTATCTCCTTTTGTCTTTTGATTTTTCCTGTTGTTTTAATACGTAATAGTTATAAGCGTTTTGTGTTTCAGTAAAAAGCTCGTACCCCTTTTGTTGTAGGTGCTTAACTTCTTCTTTTAAACACTCCGTAAATGCTTTATCTAAACTTTCCGTATAGAAAATTTTACGAAGTTCTTCCACCCCGTCGTACGTCCTATCGTCCTCGATCATATCGGCGGTGAATATCAATTTTTACAAAGTAGACATGGGCGCTTTTGCCGTAGTATGATACTTTACCGCGTCAATAACGTCTTTATCGGTGATGCCTAAAACGTTTTCTATAATATACGCGCCTAAAAATGCGTGTACTACTTGTTTGGGGATACCCTTATATACAAACCCAGGAAAATCATCAGGGTTTTGATATTTAGCTAAGTCGTGCAAGGTAGCGGCTAAGTAAACCTTCTTTTCGTCAAGTTTAAGAGATTTAGCTTTAGTCATAGCGGCAGTTACAACGTTTACGGTATGTTTTAACCGACTTTCCGTCATAACGCTTTTTAGATAATCTATATAAGGCGAATCTTCATACAAATCGTATTTAACGATGTAATCTTCAACCTCCTTAGGCACAAGACCTTCTAGTGGCAAGCAAAACCTTGCCGTCATCCTTATTTTTGTAGAAGAAACGCTTGCACCCGTATAGGTTAATTTAATAAAATCTTTATTAAATAATTTTTTGAACTTTTTTTGAAGCTTATCCGTTTCGATATAAACGCCTTCCCTTAAAACAACGGCGATATCAGCATGCTTGGTGATAATTTCAGGATTTGCCCAATTAAAAAACGTACCCAAACTGTCCCCACCGATAATAAAATAAAGCTTATCCTTTGGGTGAAGTTTTTTAAAATGCTCTACCGTTTTATAAGTATAACTTGCGCCACCTGCCTTGATCTCGTAATCGCTTACAGTAACGTCGGGATAATCCATAAAAGCGATATTGACCATATTTAGCCTATGAACGGGTTGGGTTACGTCGTAAGCCGATTTAAATGGCGAAACGTATGCAGGCACGATATATAGTTTATCTAAGCCCAACTCTTCCTTAGCGGAAAGCGCCATATTAATATGTTCGTTATGGATGGGGTCAAAAGTCCCACCAAAAATACCGATCTTCAAGTAAACACCCCTTTGAAAGTTTTTATAAAGATTTTTCTAGTAAAATTATTATATCACTTTTTAAATTAATTTTCAATATTTTTTGTTTTAAATATAAAAAATCGGCAATAATTTTATAAATGATTTTTTAAGGGAGTTTTTTATGAAAAATACTTTGTTAAGCGTAATATTTGACAGCATATTTACATTGTTTACCGGTTTTATTTTTGCCTTCGTTATGTTAAACACCTTTATCGACTTAAAGCCAGCGTTTTATCTGGCAATAATTTTATCTATAATAGTATCTGCAATTACTTTTTTAATATTAAAAACTAAGCGTAAAACTTTTAAAAATAAAAAAGCCGACGACAAACGGCTTAATAAACTGAAACTCGGTTTGATTTTAATGAACGAAGTACAAGCAAAAAGCGAAATCAAAAAAGCTTACGCCTTAAAAAAATACACGGCTGACACCGATTTCGACCAGATTATAGATAACGCAACGATTTACTGTAAATTTACTTTTGACGAAGTAACTAAAGCAGATATTGCAGAGGTTTACAAAAACAGTAAAGGTTGTGATAACGTTACGCTTTTTATAACCGATTGCAAGGATGAAGTAATTAATTTTGCCGAAAGTCTTAACATAAAAATAGTAAAACTTACCACACTTTACGAAATTTTTAAATCGGTAAACTACTACCCCAACATTACTGTAGAAATTAACGAGCCAAAACCCACACTTAAATTAGCCCTAAAAAACGCTTTTAACTATAATAAAGGTAGAAACTTTTTTATAGCGGGATTTATGCTTATGTTTTTATCCTTTTTTACCCCGTTTAAGATTTATTACCTAATAAGTGGAAGCTTGTTTTTAATAACCTCGGTAATCTGTAGGTTTTTTGGCAAAAAGGAAGTTAAAAAAGCGTAAAACCTGGTTTTAGAAAAATGCACATTTATCGCAAAATATAGTTTTTTAGTATTTTTAGCAAACCTATTTTTTGAACATTTTAGCGTATTTTGGCAATTTTGTCATTTTACAAAACGTAAAAATTTAATAATTTTAACATTTTTGCTTTTTTTTGCAATAATTAAAAATGTAGTTTTTATTGTAACGATAAAAAGCCCGCTTTTGCGGGCTTTTACTTTTTAAACTTAATATTCAATATGCACGATGCCTTTTTTATTTGAATAGCGATATAAAACCACTTTTTTACCGATGGCGCAAACGAATTCTGCATTTAATTTATCTGCTAAAATAACACCGACTTCCCTAACGTCTTCAGGTGAATTATCTAAAACGGAAATTTTAATTAATTCTCTTGCGTTAAGTGCGTCCGAAAGCGAAGTTATCAAGTTATCGTTAACACCGTTTTTGCCAACTTGCATAATTGTATCCATAGTGGATGCTTTTGCCCTTAAAGAAGCCCTTTGTTTTGAAGTAAACATATTTTAATCCTTTTTATATTTTATTAGGTACGTTTTATAAAAACAGCGCATAACGTACCCTGTTAAATTACTCTACGAAGTCGAATTCCGCCCCACCGATAATTACGGTAGAACCTTCTTCTGCGCCCATCTTACGGAGTTCTTTAAAAATACCCCTATCTTTTAACACTTTTTGCATATAAGCGAACGAGTGCATATCGTCTACCACTACGTTGCGTTTTAATACGTCAACTAGCGTACCGGTAATTTCAAACACACCAGGCTCAACTTCTTCAATCTCGTAAGTTAAGTGGTCGGGTTTTTCGTAATTGAATTCTTCATACTCTAGCGGTTGAACGGGTGGGATTTCGGCTAGAACTTCAACAATCTTTTTAAGCAATTTATCGATACCGTCGCCGTTTACTGCAGTAATAGGGATAACGGTTATATCGTCGCCTACTTTTTGCTTAAATATTTGTAAATTTTCTTCCGCGCCGTAGATATCGCATTTGTTTGCCACTACGATTTGCTTTAACTTACCTAACGTGTCAGAATAAGAAGAAAGTTCTTCATTAATCTTAATGTAATCATCGTAAGGATCTCTACCCTCTACGCCAGAAATATCTACTACGTGCACGATCATGCGGGTACGCTCGATATGTTTTAAGAAGTCGTGTCCTAGACCCGCGCCTTCGGACGCGCCTTCAATTAACCCGGGGATATCCGCCACGACGAAACTTTCGTCATAATAGGACGCTACGCCAAGGTTTGGTGAAAGCGTTGTAAAATGGTAATTTGCAATTTTGGGCTTTGCTGAGCTGACTTTTGATAATAGTGTGGATTTACCTACGTTGGGGAAACCTACTAAACCGACGTCTGCAATCGTTTTAAGCTCCATTATAATAAACTTTCTTTCAACGTCCTCGCCTTTTTGCGAAAAATGTGGTGCATGACGACGGCTACTTACAAACCTTGCGTTACCTTTACCACCCTCGCCACCTTTTAAAATGACTTTTTCTTGACCGTCGTAAAAGAAGTCTTGTAAAATATTGCCAGACTCTTCATCACGGACGACCGTACCTAACGGAACTAATAAAACGAGGTCCTTACCCGCTTTACCAAAGCAGTTTTTAGATTCCCCATTAGAGCCGTTTTCAGCCGTATATTTAGTTTTATAATAATACTCTATTAAACTTGAAACACGCTTGTCTGCACGGATAATGACGTCCCCGCCCTTACCACCGTCGCCACCGTCGGGGCCACCGTTTACTACGCCTTTAAAATGTAAAAACGAAGTAGCGCCATCACCGCCGTCGCCTGCCTTTATAGAGATTTTAACTTTATCAATGAACATAAATTTACACCACCGTATGTGTTTTTTTGTAACATTTTTATATTTTTATTTATCTTTTTTAACTAAACGTTTTTCGCAAAGGTCGTTTATTTGACAATTTTTACAATCTGGATTTTGCGCTTTACAAACGGCGCGTCCGTGGAAAATTATATAGTGATGCGCCTTTGACCAAGTGGATTTATCAAGTATTTCCATAAGGTCTTTTTCCGTACCCAAAACGTTACTAGAAGATGCTAAACCAATTCTGTTTGCAACTCTAAAAACGTGGGTATCAACAGCGATGGCATCACCTTTAAAGCCTACGCTATAAACGACGTTTGCAGTTTTACGCCCAACACCTGCTAACGTACGTAAATCCTCTAACGAATTTGGAACTTGTCCATCAAACCTATCGATAATATCTTTAGAAGTTTGCAAAATATGTTTTGCTTTGTTTTTATAAAGCCCACAAGAATATATTTTTTTTGCTAATTCTTCTTCAGAAAGCGTAACCATCTGTTTAGGTGTAGAATAGCTTTTAAAAAGCTCTGCCGTGACTTTATTGACACGCTCGTCCGTGCATTGTGCTGATAAAATTACTGCAACTAAAAGCTCGTAACAAGTATTAAACCTTAACGCAGGCGCGTCGTCGTAATACTTTGATAGCGTATCGATTACTTTTTTTGCCGTTAATTTATCCATTTTGCTACCCTAAAAGTTTTTTCAAGATAAATATTACCATAAAAAAGGGGTTTTATCAAGGTTTTTTTGATGGGTTTTGTATTAGAAAAAGCCCCAAAGTCGTATAAAACGCTAAAAAATCAACTTTACAGTTGATACTTTTTTATTTTGGGGCTTAAATTTAGTTACAACCGCATTACTACTTTGCCTTCAAAAGTCTCGGTTACCTTAAAAATACCAGTTATCGAAGGGACTTTTGCAGTTTTAATTAAACGTAACGCATAAAAATAATCGCCACTTAAAATTTTAACCGATAACCCGCAGCCGATTTTTGCTTCTTTAGGGGTAGAAACCACACTTGCCCTAACACCTTTTGCCTTTAACTGATAGTTAAGCGATATGGCATCGGTACGAGATGCGGTCGCTATAATAAAGTACTCCATAATAGTCCTCCTTTGCATAAAAAAACCGTACCCTTAATATATTATATTATTAAAATTTTAGTAATGTTAAAGAGGCTTATATGATTTATTTAGACAACGCCGCAACTAGCGGTTTTAAAACTTACGCTGTTACCGAAACCGCAATAAACGCCATAAAATATCTTTCTGCAAACCCTGGTAGAAGTGGGCATAGGCTTTCCGTCAAAGGGGCGGAAACAATTTTTAACGCACGCAAAATGTTAAAAACTGCGTTTAATGCCGAAAGCGAAAATAAAGTAATCTTTACAGACGGTTGCACCAGCGCGCTTAATATGGCGATACTAGGTTCTGTAAAAAAGGGTGGCAACGTAGTAACGACGGTATTTGAACATAACTCTGTATTGCGCCCACTATACTACCTTAAAAATAGTGGGCAAATTACCTTAACCATTGTTGAACCCATCAAAAACGAGCCTTTTTATAAGACGATTGCAAACGCAGTAAAAGACGATACCTATCTAGTAGCCGTAAACGGAGCATCAAACGTTACTGGCGAAGTTATCGATATTTATAGTTTAGGTAGGCTTTTAAAAAACACGGGCGTTTTATTTTTGGTTGACGGCGCACAGATACTTGGCCACGTGGACTTTGATATGCAGGATGCGCGCGTTGATATGCTTGCCGTGGCAGGACATAAAGGTCTTGGTGGAATTTTAGGTAGTGGCGCGCTAATTTTAAGTAATAAAACCGACCTAAACCCTATAAAACATGGCGGAACGGGGTCTGAAACATTTAATTTATCGCAACCACTTTGTTACCCAGAGCGCCTAGAAGCAGGCACGCTTAACCTACCCGCAATTGCATCGCTTGGCGAAGCAGTAAGTTTTACTTATAAAAACGCCGAAAGATTTGGTCAACTACTATCTAACAGGTTAAAAAGGGTACTTTCCGTTTTACGAAATTTAAAAAACGTTACTGTGTACTCTGACGTAAACCCTTGCGGAATAGTGGCTTTTAACGTAAACGGCTTTGATAGTAACGAAATTGCAGAACTACTTAGCACGCGTTACGATATTGCCGTTAGGGGTGGTTACCACTGCGCACCACTTATGCACTTATACTTAAAAACTGAAAATACCGGCGTGGTTAGGGCGTCGCTATCTGCGCAAAATACCCCGTCTGAAATAAACGCCTTTTTAACCGCTGTAACTGAATTATCAGATTTTTAGATAAAAACAGCGCAATACGTACCCGATTATTTTAATTAAACACAAAAAATGGACGGCTTTAGGGCGTTCCTATAAGGGAATTTTAATTTAATACAAAAGTGTAGCCCACTATACTTCGCTTTAAGGCGAAATATGGTGGGCTTTATCTTATCCACAAAAGATTAAAATAACTTAGTTTTATTTTTAGCCTTGTGGCTAAAAGTTATATGCAAGAGAAGTCTTGCGTTATATTTTGGCTATCGCCAAAGTTATATTAAATAAATCCTCAACTTGCCGTTAGGCGAATATAACTGCGTAGCAATATCACTTTGAAAAATATCTTGCTTTGCAAGGAAATTTTTCAAATTATCACAAATCCGTTCACGGATTTATTTAGTTGCCGAATCCCTTGTAGGGACTCGGCTTTTGCCGTCCTTAATTTATTGAAGTTTTTTGCTTTTAAGTTTATTGCAAATTTCGTATAATTTTTTGCGCTTAAAACCATCTAGCATCGGCGCTAAAAAAGCGCAAAAGTTATCGATATCGCTATCGGTAAGCGTGCCGGCGTTTCTAGAGCGCTCCGCTTCGTTAATTATTGCTAACAAAAGCTCGTTTTCGCTTTTACCATCGTATTTAGTTGCAAGCATATTAATTAAACCGATTAAATTTTGGTTGTTTGCATTAGTGGGATTATCGCTTTCTCTTTTAGAAAAATCGTTAAAATTTTCCATAGAACACCCCCTTTTTACTATTAACAATTTATGCAAGACGCTGAATATAATGTTATTAATATGGATAATATTTTTTTAAGCGATTTAATTAAAACTTTTTTGGGTGAAGAAAACGTTACCCTTTACAACGTGATAAAAAGTTTTATCGATAACGGATTTGACATACCTAAAACACTTAGCGAAGTCGATTTAAGTAGTATTTTACCTATAATATTAAGTATTACGTCTAATTTAGAACAACCCAAAGCCAACGTTGATACCGTTTTATGTAAAAGTTACGATAACGTAACCGAAATTAAAACACGGTTAAACAAACGTTTTATTATAAATTGCAATTAAAAAGCCCCTACGTAGGGGCTTATTTTAGATAAAAGCAGCGCCTTTATTTTGTAATGCTATTTCAAGTTTGTCAATTTCTTTACTCAAAATTGAAATTCTTTCATCAATTTCTTTAATTTGATTTTTGCGATTTAATATTTTAAGAACGTTAACAATTACAGGTATCAACAAGAGCCAAAATAGTAAAATAGCCTTAACCTTACACCAAAAAATTTCTTCTTTTAATTCCTTTTTTTTCACCATACAAGAGTTCCTTTCTTTTTCGAATTGAACCTTTCTACACTCTGGACAAATGCCACTATGATTGCTATATGCAGAACACTCTGCACACATAGCTTTACCACAAGTTTTACAAACAGCAATAGCTTCTTTATCCATATGAATAAAACACTTCATAACAAATCTCCTTTTATACAAACATTGACTTTTTAGTCTATTATAAATATACTATAGTATTTTTGTATTGTCAAGTAATAATGTATAATTGTATATGAGAAATTGTTGCGTGAGGAAATTATGGCATACTCTTTAAACGATAACATCAAAAAATTTAGGTTAGCAAATGGTCTTAACCAAGTAGAATTTGCAAAAATAATGGGCGTCACGAAACAATGCGTTTCTAATTGGGAAAATGATAACGTTTTACCATCTATTGAAATGCTTGTTAAAATAGCAAAATACTTTAACGTGACAACTGATTCGTTATTAGGCATAACGTCTTCGAGCACTTTAAACACAGACGGTTTAACAAGCGAACAGATTGCACACATATCTTTATTAATAAACGATTTAAAAACAAAATAGTTTATACGTTTACATAAAAAAGCCCCTACGTAGGGGCTTTTTTGTTACATTTTTTATTTTAATCGTTAGATACCGCTAACGCCCTACTAAAGCCGTCTTCGTATAAAACGGAATTTTCTAACGAGGCTTCGATGCCTTTGCCGTGAATATTAGTAGTGCCGTCCGGCCAGTAGATATACGCCGTGGTAAGTTTTATAGCGTTGTTTTTAGGACCGTAAAAGGTCGTTTGCATAATGCCCTTGCCGTAAGTTTTATTTACACCCGTAGGCGTAGTGGACGACGTTATAACTAAGTTATCTTTAGATAAATCGCCATAAGTTAATAACGCGCCGATAAGGCACTCCGTTGCCGATGCTGAATACTCGTTAGCGATAACGGTAAGTTTATCTAAAGGAACGTAATTATTACTTTTAAATGAATAATCGCTTTTTGTACCGTCTTTATACTTAGCAGTTGCTACTAACGTATTATTTTTGCCGTTATTATTAATTAAATACGACGCCACGTCGGTTAAAATATCCATATACCCACCCCCGTTAGAGCGCATATCGAGTATAAGTTTACTTTTACCCAAAGTTTTTAGATATTGCATAACGGCTGCAAACTGCTCACTAGCGCCACCGTTAAACCTTTTAAATTCTATATAAGCCGTGTCGTCAGGAAGTTCGCTTTTACCACTGTTAATTTCTTCGCCAACGGGAGTTTTGCCGTAATCGCTTACAAAAACGTAAGCGTTTTTATTATCGTAATACCTTACGTAAGCCTCGGTAAAATCTTCCCTAGATACGGTAACGGGGTCAGAAATACCATCTAAATTGATATTAAATAACACGCTTTTATCATACCTATTTATTGCAGAAGAAAACTCAGTATAATCATTAACAATTGTTAAATTTTGGCCATCTACGTCAGAAACCGACTTAATTACCCTGCCAACGGGGTCGATATTTTTTGCAATACACGCTTTATCTATGGGGGAATTCCACGCAATAGAATTTATCCTTACCCCACTACCCGTGTTTTGTAGCGTTACGCCTATGCCGTAAGTTTTGCCCTGACGGGAAGCTTCATACTCGGTAAGTTCGTCTGGGGAATAATAATCTGAATAATCGTCTAACAATGTATAAGTTATTGCATTGATAAAATCTTCTTCAGTAAGCGTAATCTTTTCACCCGTAACGGGGTCAATAGCGTAATAGTGCTTATAAATCATACCGACGGTCCAATTAAGCTCGTTTGATTTATTGACACAAGACGATACTGCAAACCCGCCGAAAAAACTAATTATAAGGATGACGGCGGAAAGCACCCCTATTAAAATTTTATTGACTTTTCTCATAAAAACCTTTATATATACAAACGCGTAATTAGTATTTAACCCGCTTAAAAAAATATACTTATTTTATAAGTTTTACAAGCATAGTTATAAGCCTAAAAGTTACCGCATCTGAAAATTTACGGATATTTAAGCCTGTTTCACGCTCGATTTTATCAAGCCTATACATAAGCGTGTTACGGTGTAAATATAATTTACGTGAAGTTTCACTAATATTTAGGCTGTTTTCCAAAAACTCTTCCGCGGTATTAATCATTTCAGGATCGGCAAAAATATCCTTAGCGTTATCATCAAGCAAAATATCAAGGTACTCACTCAACTTAAACTTAGGCAAGTCTTCAAGCATTTTAAGAAGAAGATACTCTTTAAAAGAGTGGACTTCCCCTTTAGAATTCATCACGTTACACATCCTAACAGCCATAAGCGCTTGTTGGAAAGACACGTTTGCGTCAAAAATACTTTTAACCGTACCACCCACACCGATATTTACGGATACACCAGTTTCCTCTTTAATAGATTGTACTAAAAATTCGGCAAAATCGGTTGATGATTGATAATCGTCCGTAGCGGAGTCTGAAAACTTTAAGTAAGCGTAGTTGCCGTCCTCGATAAATACGGCAAAATTGCCACCAGAAGTATCGTAATTAGATAATACGTTTAAAACGTCTTGATTACGTTGACCATTTGCCGACACCACAAGCACGAAACACGTTTTGTTAGGGGTTGAATACTTTTTTTCATACTTTTGAATTTGCGTACGATTGCACTCCCCTAAAAGTATGCTTTTTAAATACTCTTGCTGAGAAAGTTGAAGTTCTTTTGAAGAAGCACTTTCAATTAAATCGCTAAGAAGGTAAGCGTAATTTTTTTCACTTTGAGAAACACCACGTACGTAACCTATAAGCGGTGTGTTTTTATACTTTAACCTAAAATACGTGTTACCAGTTAATATGTCTTGGTAAACGCCGTCAAAATCTTTATCGGTAGGAGCGTAAATTTCTTTATTAGTGGAAGTCGTGGCAAAGTACTTCATCCCTTCAGAAAAAATTACGACGTCAATACCCGTCTTTTCTTTTATATTTTTGATTAATAAATTAAGTTCAGAATCCATCTTATACTCCTTTTATAGAGATAGTATACAATACTTTAAGGTGGTTTTCAAGGGTTTTTGTGCAATTTGCCCAATAAATTTTAAATTTTTTTGCTGTTTTTAAGGGTAATTTTTGTTTTTTTATGCAATTTTATATATAAAACGTCAATAAAAGCTAAAAATAAAAAAACACCCCGTCTTAGGGTGTACATCAAATTTGATTTTATATATGTTTATTACGTTATCGATAAGAAATATTAAAATATAAAGTTGTTTAATTTTTTTACAACTAAACCCATTTAAAATTCAAAAAGCAATTAACAAGGTTAACTGCTTTCTGAATAATATATGATAAGGGGGAAAATGATGAGCGATCTAACTTGCTTAACTTCTTAAGCCCACTAAATATACACTAATAAAATTTTTTTGTAAAGCGTTTTTTGTAACTTTTTTTAAAAAAAATTAAAGAATTTTCAAGTGATTTCAGCATTTTCTATTTTTTGTTTTTTGTTGTCAAAAATATGAAAAAAATTTTCGTTTTTGTCGTATTTTGACATATTTTAACTTCTATCGTCAATCACAAAACCGTTTTTAATGCCATTATCTATACCCTGCAAAATAAAACCCCAAAGTGATGGGAGCGCGTCTTTGACTACCAAAAAGCGCTTCATCATCTGTGAATATTTTGGATGAGCGAGTTTCCAAGTATGCCCGCCCGTATTTAAATTAAGGATAAAAGGCTGTATCCTATCAATAGCGTTGGCGTAACGCGCTTCGTTTGTGATACACGCGTCGAATTCTTCCCAAAGAGAACGTATTTCTTCCCCTAAAGAAGTAGGAAGTAATGAAAAAAGTTTATTTGCCGATAAAAGCTCTCTATCCTGCTTGCTTTCGTTAGCTTTTTCATCCCAGCAAAAGGTATCGCCGGCGTAAACTTCAATCAAATCATGCACCAAGCAAAGTTTTACTGCTTTATCAAAATTAATATCAGGCGTAAAAGCGTAATCTTTAAAAAGCATAGCCATAACGGCAATCATAAAAGAGTGTTGCGCGTCGTCTTCCTGCCTGCCGTCTAAGTTAATATTTTTCCTAAAAGTGGATTTCATCTTATCAATTTCTAAAATAAAAGATACCTTTTTATCAAAATCGCCTTCATACGGAAAGCATAAGTTTTGATACAACTCTTTATAATCAGCCATAAATACCACCATATAACAAGATATTTTTATGTTATCACAAAAAAACACTTGACGCAACAAATTTTTTTTGATATTTTTTAAGTATCAAATTTAATATTCGCTATGGGTGCCGTGAGGCTGAGATTATACCATTTGAATCCGCAAGATAATGCTTGAAGGAAAGTGCTTTTTATTTCGGTTTTTTCGTCCCCGTTTATCGGGGGCGTTTTATTTTAAAAACTATGACGCCACGTTTTATAGCGAATAAAGGAGGTCTAAATGAATACCCTTTTACTTTCGGAAAACGTCTATTTAATTGACAAGGCCGAAACCGTTATGCCGTGGATAACCGTTGGCATACTACTTGCCCTAATTTTAGGTTTTATTTTGACGTTTATATTAAAAAGAGATTTAGTTAAGCGTTACCTTAAAATCAGTTTAACGGGCTTTACTTTTTACGCGCTTATCGCAGGCATTACAATGCTTTTGTTTGAGGTCGGTAAAAAATACAGCGCAGCTTATCTTGAAGACAAATGGATTGATGCTAAAATAATTACGCACGTGTTTATACCGCTAATTGTAACCTTGTTTTTAGTGCTTGTTGCGTTTACCGTTTTGCTTATCGTATATAATAAAAAAAGAGATATGTTTAAGACAATCTTAACAATATCAGGCATAGTCGTATTGTGTGCGTTGATAACGTCGCTTGTGTTAATATCCATCTACTTTAAAGACGCCATCAAACCCGGTGGGTATTACACGTCGGACGAAGCAAAATTTAACAGCATTATGCTTTGGGCTTCGGCTTTATTACTTGTAGTAGCAACAATAGTTATAGCATTTTTTAGCGACAAAAACCCATCAAAAATGGACGCGCGCTGTATGGCGCTTGCAGGCGTAACCACGGCGCTATCTTTTGCATTATCTTACGTTAAATTCCCGGGGCTAGAAGCAATATTGTTGCAAGGTGGCTCTGTAACACTATTTTCCATGCTACCCATAATGTTATTTGCATACGTATACGGCATGAAAAAAGGTTTAATAGTAGGTTTTGTTTACGGAATTTTACAGGCGCTACAAGACCCGTATATCGTACACGGCGCACAGTTTTTATTAGATTATCCGATAGCCTTTGCGATGATTTCTTACGCGGGGTTACTTAAAAACGTAAAAGCCCTTGATAAAATACCACAGTTAAAATTTGCTTTATCCGCAACGCTCGGAGGTAGTTTAAGATATTTTGCCCACGTTTTATCGGGCGTGTTTGCTTTTGGTGCTTATGCCGTAGACGCTGGCGCTACTAACTTTTGGACGTATAGTTTAGTTTATAATTCATACGTTTTTGTAGACGTTGCTTTGGTAATAGTTGCCGGCGTGATATTGTTCTTTTCTAAGGGCTTTAAGCGTGAAATCGAGCGTCTTAACACGGTAAACAACCCCGTTACGATTAACGACTAGAATAAAGATACGTATATTTTTAATCTAATCACTAAACCCGCTTGCAAACAGGCGGGTTTTTATGTTAAAATAATTTTACCTTACTTTTAGGAGAAAGTTATGTTTAAATTTTGGGCGTTTTTAAATAGGATGAAGTTAATAAAACGTTGGTCGCTGATGTATTCTGTAAAAGAAGAAAATATTATGGAACACAGTTGGCAAGTAGCGTCTATCGCGCATGCGCTTGCGCTTATTAAAAATAAGATTTACGGTGGTAGCGTAAACGTTGAAAAGACCGTTTTATTAGCGCAATACCACGAAACGGGTGAAGTTATTACCGGCGATTTACCTACGCCTATTAAATATTTTAATCCGGAAATCCGCGACGCTTATAAAGATTTAGAAAAAAACTCATGCGAGCGTTTGCTTAAAATGTTGCCGACGGAACTTGAAAGCGAATACCGCACTTACGTATTACCCGATACCAATAGTTACGAGTATAAACTAGTTAAAGTTGCCGATAGGCTTGCCGCTTATTTAAAATGCGTCGACGAGTTAAAATCCGGCAATAAAGAGTATAAAAAAGCGATGACTTCTATAAAAGCAGAGTTAAACGATATCCGTTTGGAAGAAGTTAAATATTTTATCAAAAATATCGCACCCGCCTACGAACTAACTTTAGACGAACTTGACTAATTTAATTTAAATTACGCCCTAACTTAGGGCGTTTTTTTACGAAAAAAACAGGGGATTTATGCGTTTATTTTTTTGCGCAAAATTTAGATACATATTAGATAAAAAAGTGATAATAATGGTAAAAGTGTTAAATTTTTTCATATTTTTTAAAAAAATTTTTAATTTTTGTGCAAGTTTACACAAATTATCATATTATATTTGGTTAAATTGTAATTGAATAATTTTTTTAAATAGAGTACAATTATATTGTAAACAAATACGGAGGTCATTTTTATATGGCAAGTTTATTACTTAAAAACATTTACAAGGTATATCCGTCGGGCGTAACCGCAGTTACCGACTTTAACCTTGATATCGAAGATAAGGAATTTATCATCTTCGTTGGCCCTTCTGGTTGTGGTAAATCAACAACCTTACGTATGATCGCTGGTCTTGAAGAAATTTCTGCTGGTGAGCTTTATATCGACGGTAAACTTATGAACAACGTTAACCCTAAAGATAGGGATATCGCGTTCGTATTCCAAAGCTATGCACTTTATCCGCATATGACCGTATACGATAACATGGCTTTCGGTCTTAAATTAAGAAAAATGCCGAAAGATGAAATCGACGCAAGGGTTAAAGAAGCAGCACGTATCTTAGGTATTGAAATGTACCTTTCCAGAAAACCTAAGGCGCTTTCTGGTGGTCAAAGACAACGTGTAGCGTTAGGCCGTGCAATCGTTCGTGAACCTAAAGTATTCTTACTTGACGAACCTCTTTCTAACCTTGACGCTAAACTCCGTGCTCAAATGAGAACGGAAATTACCAAACTCCACAACAGACTTGCAACAACCTTTATTTACGTTACCCACGACCAAATTGAAGCTATGACCATGGGTACGAGAATCGTTGTTATGAAAGACGGCTTTATGCAACAAGTTGATACACCACAAAACTTATACGATTATCCTATCAATAAGTTCGTTGCAGGCTTTATCGGTTCACCACAAATGAACTTCTTTGACGCTGTATTAACAGGCACTAAAGATGACGTTAAGGTTGAACTTGGTTCTGACGTGATCGCTCTCCCGAAAGATAAGGTTGACTTAATTTATAACTTAGATGAATATTTAAATACTGGTAAGCCGTTAACCTTTGGTATTAGACCTGAAGATTTACACGACGATCCTGAATTTATCGCTCAAAGTGGTTACCCCACTTTAAACGTTAAGATTGAACTTGCTGAAATGTTAGGTGCTGAAACCCAACTTTATTGTAAGACCCAATCTGCCCTCGATGCCGCTGGTGAATCCATCGTAGACGACGTTAACACTATTATCGCAAGGGTTGACAACCACTCTAAGACAAGAAAGGGCGATGAAATCGTTCTTGCGCTTGACCTTAGACACTGTCACTTCTTTGATAAAGAAACTGAAATGTCTATCATGGCACGCGACATGGATGAAAAGAACGCTTATGAATCAGCTAACAACGAAACCTGCGCTTGTGATGAAGTTGTAGAAGAAACTTGCGCTTGTGAAGATTGTGCTTGTGAAGATTGCGCTTGTGAAGAAGTAGTTGAAGAAAACTGTGCTTGCGAAACCTGCGCTTGCGATGAAAAAAAAAATGATCCCGTAGAAGAAGTTAAAGACGCAGAAATCGCTGAGGCTGAAGCACAACTTGATGAAGTTACTAAAGAAGTTGCACCCATTGTTTCTTCAATCGAAATTGATGAAGAAGGTCGCGCAACGTTAGAAGCTTTAGATAAGAGCTTTACCGCTAAAATTATCCAATCCCCCGACGAAGTTAAAAAAGTTTATTCACAAATTAAAAACTCTTTATTAGCATTAGACGGCGTTAAGGATAGAACAAGTTGGGATTTTGAATCCTTTAATAAAGGTAGATTACAATGCGCTAAGTTAAACTTTAAAGGCAAGACGCTTGCAATTTACGTAAACCTTGATCCTAACGAATATAGCGTAAGCAAGTATCACCATCAAGACGTTTCTTCAAGTGCTAAATACGCAAGCGTACCTATGATGATTAAGATTAAATCTGACAGGGCGTTAAAATATGCACTTGAACTTATTGATGAACTTGCTAAAAAACACGGTTTATCAAAAGGTGCGGTTTCTAACGAAACTTACTACGCTGAAACCAAAACTAATGAAGAACTTTTAGCTGAAGGTCTTATTAAGCCTAAAAAATCAACCTTCCAAAAAAAGTAAAAAGCTAGTTTTATTTAATTAATAAAAAAATAAGCCCACCGTTTGGTGGGCTTTTTTATTACCTTTTATTAAAACAACGCACTTTTTATCTGCCTTTATTGTTTGTTTTGCCATTAAAACGTAACAAAAAACGTGATACGTACGCGTTTTTTTACGACATAACGAAAAACTGCCTAAACCTTTTCTAATACCATACGCTTGTATTCACCCGGGGGCATACCATAGTTTTGCTTAAAAAATAAGTTAAAGTAATGCTCGTTACCGAAATTCATTTTATCACTAATTTGTTTTAAGGTGTACTTGTTTTCCACAATGAGCTGTTCAATACGCTTAACGCGCTCTTTACGGATAAATTCACCCGGGGCGATATTATCATACCGTAAAAATATACGCGTTAACTGCTTAGTGCTTAAATAACAATATTCAGCAACGTCTTTTACGCTTAAAGCGGATTCTACGTTGTCGTAAACATATTGTTTAGCTAAAATTAGCGTGGCGTTTTCATCATCTTGACGATCGATATTTTTCTCGTTAAAACCGTTTTGTCTAAAATATGTAATTAAAATTTCAAAAACAGCATTTTCTATAAGCATGGGCGATAGTTGCTTTTTAAAAGAAAATTCTTTTAACATGAACTCCGCATTTTGCATAATCCTATCGTCGGTTTTACCTAAGTAGTAGCGCGCTTTTTTGCCAAAAATGTCTGAATTAAATACTAAGGAAAACTTTTCGGTTAAAAGTTGCATAGCTGTTACTTTATGCGGAACGTTTGGACAAATTATAACGTAATCCCCATTATTTAAGGTTATGGGTTTGCCATCGATTTCGTAACTTTGTGAACCACTTTTGATAAAGTGAACTTCAAACCCAGCATGATGGTGTTGTTTTTTTGATACAAAGTTATAGTCCGTGCCTAAATTTAAGTGCTTAAAAACACAATCGGTTACACCCAGTTTATTAAGTGTTTCCGTCTGTAAATTTTTACTTCCTTGTTTGTATAAAATCCTCATAATTAACTCCTAGTTTTTATTATACCACAAAAAAAATGGTTTTCAAGTAAATGTCCCAAAAACATAAATATATGTCCTAAATTAATATTGCATAATTTTTTACTTTTGATATAATTATATCAAAGTATTGTTTTTTTAAAGCAAAACGTTTACTTGATAGGCAAAAAATATTGATTAAAAAGGTATAATTATGGAAAATTTTACAACGATGATAACCCCCTATTTAAGCAATGGGGAAGTTGATTACGACACCGCAATCAAATATGTCGACTGGTATTACGAAAACGGCTTAGATGGCATTTTTGCCGTTTGTCAGTCGAGTGAGATTTTTTATTTATCGCTTGAAGAACGTGTAAAATTAAACTCTATCGTGTATAAAAGAGCAAAGGAACTTGAAAAAAACGGCGGAAGGAAGTTTACCGTGGTTTCTTCAGGACATGTTTCCGACGATTTTGACAACCAAGTTAAAGAACTTAACGCCGTTTACGAATCCGGCACAGACGCTTTAATACTTATTACTAATAGATTAGATATAAACAACGAGGGCGACGACGTATTTATTAAAAATGCTGAAAAGCTTTTAGCAAAGTTACCCGCTGACGCTAAGCTTGGTTTGTACGAATGCCCCCACCCCTACAAACGCTTGGTTACCCCACGCATCTTAGAGTGGTGTAAGCAAACTGGTAGATTTACCTATATGAAAGACACTTGTTGCGACGTCAAGACTATGAAAGAGCGTTGTGAACTTTTAAAAGGTAGTGGCTTTAAGTTATTAAACGCAAACTGCCAAACCTTATTAAAGAGTGTACAAAACGGCGCAGACGGGTATTGCGGTATTATGTGTAACTTTCACCCAGCTTTATATACTAAGCTTAAAGAACTTTACTTAAAAGGCGATAAAAAGGCGGAGTTTTTACAATCTTGCATAGGCACTTTTGGTTTTACTGAAGTAGGTCTTTGCTACCCCTTAACCGCTAAGTATAGCATGACGCTTTCCGGCATAAAAACAGAGAATTACGCTAGAAACAGAAAGAGCGAAGAACTTAACGACTACAATAAATTTTGCGTGGAAGAAATGAAGTATGCCACCGATTATTTAGAAAAAATTCTTTAGGAGTTAGCATGAAAGGTTATAACAAATGGAGTTACTCTCCGTATAAACCACTTATTAACGACGGCGCAAAAATTTATATATCTAGAGTTGCACCTAATGAAAAAAGCGTTCACTTTGAGTGGCTGTCAGACGACACTAGCTTTAATGTTTTTTACAAAAAACGAAACGACGCTGATTTTGTTTTATATAAAACTACTAGCGAGTGCGAGTGTGATATTACTAATTTAGAACCTGACACCGATTACGAATTTAAATTAATTTCAGACAAAAACTTTAGCCCCGTTAGACTATTTAGAACGGGTAAAGTTGTTGGCACGGTGGTAAACTACTTACACCCTGACGACACCGTTTACGCGTTTAGTGGCAGATATTTATGCTCACCATCGTTTGTAAAACATCCTGACGGCTACTTGCTATCTTCAATGGACGTATTTGCCGTACACCACCCCCAAAACCTGACGCTAATTTTCCGCTCGGACGACGAGGGTAAAACTTGGCACTACGTAAGCGAACTTATGCCTTGTTTTTGGGCAAAGCTTTTTATACATAAAAACGAGCTTTACGCGATGGCGTGTTCGACCGAATACGGCGATTTATTAATAGGTAACTCAACCGACGGTGGCAAAACTTTTACCACCCCCACCACCCTTTTAAGAGGTTCTAACGGCAAGGCTGGCAACGACGGTGTGCATAAAAACCCACAACCGCCAGTTATTTATAACGGTAGGCTTTACCAGACTTTAGAATGGGGTTCTTGGGACAATAAAGACTATTGCCACGCTGCAATAGTTGCTTCTATCGACGAAAACGCCGACCTTTTAGATGCTGAAAATTGGCATTTTACACCGCCAAAAACCTTTAATCCAGACGACGTGCCGGAGTTAAACTTACCAAAATGCTCTATGACGATTGAAGGAACGTTAGTAATTTCTCCAGAGGGTAAACTATTAAACGTATTGCGTTTTGCTGGCGACGGCCACGCAATATGCTACGAAGTTGACGTTGACGACCCAGACGCACCACTTAAATACCACTCTTTATTAAACTTCCCTGCACATTTATCCAAATTTACCATTAAGTATGATAATAAATCTGGTTATTACTACTCAGTCGCAACCAAAATACACGATAAAACTACCCCTTGGGCTAGAAACTTGCTTTCCTTATTAAAGAGTAAAAACTTAACCGATTGGGAAACCGTTAAAGATATTTACGACTACACCGATTGCGACCCTAAGTACACGGGTTTCCAATACGTCGATTATGAATTTAACGGCGACGATATAATATTTGTTTGCAGGACGGCTTTAAATAAACCTAACGACTACCATAACTCTAACTATCAAACGTTTGACGTTATTAAAAACTTTAGGTCGCTTTAATTAAGATAATAAAACTTAATTTAACAAAATAAAGCACCCCATATGGGGTGCTTTTTTATTTATGCATTTGTATACGGCTCAATTTTAATATTGTACATCGACCAATCAGAGTGAGTTTCGCAACCGTAATAGAACTGTAAGTCAACTACGTCTGTTAATGCCGTTTGGGTATTCCAGCTTTGGTCAATCTTAAATAAATAAGTGCCGTCGGCATAGTAGATTTCAAAATAACCGTCGTGTAAAAGAATATAGAAATCTTTAACGTAAGCGCCTGCAACGGAATAAATAGTCGTTTGCGTCCTAGACTTAGGCTCTTTAATTAAGAAGTTACTATCCCAAGTTAAAAACTGTGCCGATAACTTGTTGCCGTTGGAGCTTGATGCGACAACTTCAACCCATTGACGATGCCCTGCGCCAATCGTACCAGAGTAAGTAAACGAAATTTTTAATGGTTGGGCTATCGTAACGCCCGTTACGTCTAAATACTTATTATTTACTGAACTTGTAAAATTATAACCTTTTTCTTGATCGTAACCTGTGGTAAACGATTCGTTATCAACAAAGAACTTTTTAGCTAGCTTAATGGAGTATTCCGTTACGTTATTTGTAACTAAAATAGTTGTAACTTCATATCCATCAACATAAAGCAAGTAACTACCAACAGGTAAAGAAACTTCTAAACTACCATCTTCATCAATAGTAGCATCAATTAACAACTGACCTTCTAACAAAACGTTTTGGTTAGAAACCGTAAAGGTATTACCGCCAATATCCACACCAGTTACAGCAAAACGGGTATCTACGGGGTACACCGTTTGTGCATCGATAACGATATCATAACTATCAATAGAACTATCTAAATGCTCTATCGCAAACGTTTTAGTACCGTCTTCGTTAGTGGTAAGTTCAATTTTTTTACCGTTGACTGTAACGTTTACAGCAACCACACCGTCTTGCACGACGTCAGGAGTAACGACAACGGTTGCCCTTTGACCAAAGCACATAGAAGTGGGGGCTGAAACTTCAACCAAATCATTTTTACTTACGTTTACGGGTGCTGATAAGTAAGCTTTTGCTTCGTCTCCTTCGTAAATCTTAAACTCAGAGTACTCTACACTGCCTTCGTTATCGGTAGTGCCGATATACGCTTTTGCAATATTAGCGTTTTCGGTAAAAGAACCTAGCGAAATCAACTTGCCGTCTTTAACAGAGAAAAGTTCAACAACGTTTTTATTGATAACCATATGAAGGTCAATAGTTAAATAAGTATCGTCCACAATTTTAGTTTCGGTAGCGTTGCTTTTATTAAATACGTGTAATAAAGTACCGTTATAAGTTTTTACGGATACGTCGGTACTATTAAACCAAGAACCAAGGTTAAAAAACGCCTTTCTACACCAACCGTTGTTTACGTCTTTAAACATTATTGACGAATACATCCTATCTTTTAACTTAAAGGTCATCTTGTAGTTGAATAATACGATATCCGAATAATCCACGTCGGAAATAGTCATCCTGATATTATCTTCCCAAGCAGAAGTGAATTTTGCATTGACGTCTTCAAACTTAAAGGAAGCGCCGTTTAAGCAAGTTTCATCGTCTTTTGCTTGATAACCGTGGGTTTCGTTAAACACCTTCTTTAATAAGGTAACTTGATAACCATCAAACTTATCTTCTAATAAAGATATAGTAACGGGGTCGAAGTTTTGCGCCTTAATGACGTAATCACCCGCAGGGAGTTTAATGTTTATTACGCCGCTGTTATCAACCACGGTGGGGTACATTACGCCTTCGGTAGAAATAAACGTTACACTAGTGTTTTTAGCAGGCGACTTAACGCCGTAAGCGTAACCTTTTGATACTAAAATATCGTAGTCGTAACCGGTAAACGGCTCTACAACAACGCCTATATCGGCTTTATAATCAGCGCCTATCGGTAATGTTACCGAAAGTGTATCGTAAGAAATGCCGTTAATTTCTAAGGAAGAAACGCTATACCCTGCATCGGGAATAACGTTAACCGATATACCAGTTTTATAGTTACCTGAAACGTTTACCGTGCAGTTTTGCACGCCTAAACCATTGTTAATGGTATAAGGTGCGGGAGCGGATTCATCAAAATACCCGTCCGAAGTAAAACGGAACCAAGACGTGGGAACGTTAAAATCGTACGCGGGATTAACTGCCTTACTTAAAGAATACCAAGAGTTTCTAAGACCAGCGATTTCACTTTTGAAAATAATTGCCGTATCAATTTTTAATGAGTCTGGTATTACACCACCAGTTAAATGCTCCCAAGGGAACATCATCTCAATAAAATAACCGTTGCTTTGATAAGTGTTGAGTTCGCCGTCAATATTAGTAGCGATATCAATATAAGTATTAAAAAGCAAATATTGATAACCTAACGTGCCACCTTTTTTAAGACTTCTGGTAGAAAGATAACTGCCAGTTGAATCGATACCAACCTGCCAACCAACGTCTTTAATAGACGCAGCGTCGCTTGGCGCGATATAAACTTCTACACCACTATTTTGGTTAGGATGGTTTACCGGGTTATAAAAAACCGGTGCGCCTAAAACCTTAAAGTACATCACTAAGCCTTCTTGAGCAAAGTGTGAAGAAATTTCAATCTCATGCGGGACACCACCGACGTTTTCGGTTAAACAAAGTTTTTGTTTATCTTCCCAAGCGTCGTCTACTAAACCATCGATAGTTATACCGTCGTAAGTATTATACTCTTTTGTGGGTGGAACGTAATCGTCAAGGGTAACGCTGGGGGTTTCGTAAATAACTTCAGGCTCAGGCGTTTGACAGGAAATTGCAAACAAAGCACCTGTTGAAATAACGATTATAAGGAGTAAAACTTTTAAATATTTTAAAACTTTCATATATATCCCTCCTTACGCGTTTGGTTTACCTAAAAGGTAAATTTCTGATATTGCGGTAATGCCTGAAAAACCTTCTGCTTTATTGATATTATCAATAGTTATACGCACTTCCTTAATCAATAACGGACTAAATACAGCCGTAGCAGAACCACCTGCACGCATTTTATTGCCGTTAAATTGCTCGTTTGCCAGCCAATCAAACTCTAAATTATTTATAACCGCAACGCCCTCTACACCGTCCTTTTTAAAGTCTAACTCAACTTTGTTGATGCTATAGAAAGTTTTATAATAATCGCGACTATTGTAAATCATAAGTGCTGTAATCTCACGATAATCAGCAAAAGTTAAAGTGATAACCACTTGGTTAGAAGTAAACTCAAACTCCTTAACGTGGGGTTCTAACTCGCTTCTTAAAGTAGAAATTACGTTATCGTTTATAAGGCTAGCGTCATTATAATCATTACCTGAAACGGTAACGGTGGCTTCATCAGAAATAATATCGTACTTGGTTGAACCGTTGCCGTAAAATTTGGGTTGATACGTACTAGTTGGGCCGTTAGCGTGTAAAACCGACATGCCAAGATTGTTTTTAACGTAAACTAATCTGTCTGTTGCAGGGTATCTATCGTGTACGTCCATAGAAATATCTCTATGACGGTGGTAAACGATTAAAAGTTCATCCCCCGCTTTGGTGATGGCGTGGTGTCCTACGCCCGTAACTACGTCGCTAACTTGCGTGTTGTCCACAGATAAAACCATACCGCCTTCGTCAGCATCTAACTTCCTGAACGGACCCATCGGACTATACGCAACCAACTGAATTACACAGTATGTGTTTGCGGGGTAATTACCAGATGAAATAGTTAAGTGATATAAACCCGAATTTGGGTTATAAACCATACAAGCGCCTTCGTTCATACCGATGGGGTCTAGGTCGATTGAACACTTTTGTTGCGAATACGTCTTAGTTTCCTTAAAACCATCTTTATAAGGGGTAGGATCAAATTCAGACGCTGCTTTATTATAAGCGTTTGCCGCTTCTTGCGAAGTAAACGTATAGTGCGCCCTAGTTATTCTTGTAACCGAGTTATAATCGATTTGCGACCAATCGTTATCCTTCATCTTAAAGCCGTAAACGTAAAACCCTGCGAATAAATTTTCGCCATTTTCGTCGACTGCCGTTTTAGTACCAAAATACTGACGTGATGCGTATAAATACTTTTCGCCCGTAACGGGGTCAACAAACGGATGCGCGTCTAAAAATTTTAAACCACTGCTGCCTTCGTCGGCAACCATATAACCAGCGGCTTCGTTTACGTAATAGCCGTCGGGGTTATTGCCACCAGCGTATTGACGATTTGCGAACTGGAATTGCAACGAAGCGCGTATTGCAGAGTTGTTAAACCACTGGTCGTCATTAGTTACTTGGTCGTTTTCACGCCCAACGTAGGGGACTTCTGATAAGTCTTTATCGGCATACGTGGTATATTGTTTAAAATTTTCCGCCTTGCCGTAATCAACGCCTGCTATCGTAGCGCCAGTTTCAACACCGTTCCACATTTTATACGGACCATATGGTGAAACTGAAACTGCTAAACCAATAGTGGTATTGTTTTTTGTTACGTCAGTATAATACTTATACTGCTCAGCTGGGTCAGCCGTGTAGAACATAAAATACACGCCCTTGCCGATGCCGTCGTCTTCTAAATTATAGTTGGCGGGGTCAGCCTCGCCATCCCAAATAACTTCGGGCGCGTATGCTTGATCAGCCTCCCACCCGTCAGGCTCCCACACGTACGAGCCATAGCAAGGTGTCCAACTTACTGCATCTGTACTAGAAAAACAGTTGTAAGACCCCGACCAGGTAGTACCCCATAAAAAGTACTTGCCGAAGTTTTCCGTATCGGTTTCGTCCTCGCAAAGTAAAACGTAAGGGTCGGCAGCTGTTTGCATAGATTTGGTACGATAGAATAAATCTGTATTAAATCTTGCTTCTACTTCCTTACCTTCGTCATCGTAAATACTTACTTGGTTTGAATACGTTTCACCTTCAATAAGTTCAATAACAGGTTTTTTGATAACCGTAATTGGTTCGGGAGGCTCGGTATTACAACCAATTGCAAATAAATTTGTTAAGCATAGAATACATATTAGCAATAACGTTAATTTTTTCATGCCTTCTCCTTTAATAAGTAAATATTAGACAAGCAACCTTTTTAGCGCCTAAAATATTTTGCGCGTAAAGAACTTTTTAATAAGCATCTTGTATTTTTATTATAAGCAATAAAGAAAATCATTTCAACTAAACGAAAAAAATACTTTTATCTTTTTAGGACATATTTTTAAAATATCGTTGAAACGATATATTTTTTAAAAAAGTAGATTAACTACCAATTTTGCCATACCGATATAAAAAATGCCTGCAAATTCATTTAAAAACCGGCAAAACGTTTATATTAGTATTTATATATTTATTTAAAAGATATAAAACATTACAATATAAAAGACTTAAAAGGCAAATTTTAAGTCTTTTTTTGATTTATTATTAAATACGATTTTTATTTAAATAACCCTATTAAAAATTATTTTTTAATTTCAATAAAGACGCAATCGTACGGTTTTATAGTTTTAGTTAAATAAACGGTATCGCCGTCTAAATAGCCGTCGGTTAAATAAAAATTGATATCTTTTGCAGGTATGCCTAATTCTATTTTGGGACTTAAGACCTCGTCGTTACAAATATTCCATAAACCGATAACGACGCTATCACTACCCTCAGCGCACAAGGTATATAGGTAAGGCGTCTTAAACGTTTTTGCAGGTAATTTTTTATTTTGTACCCACTCTATACAATTAATTAACTGGCGCTGTCTTGCATACGAAGCAAAAAACTCCCCGTTGAAAGCGTTGTAAACGTCACGGTTTTGAACGTTTGTCGCAATAAAAGTATATACGCAAAATCTTTGACCGTCGGCGTTTTCGTATAAATAGCACGAGGGTAAATCTTGCATATCGCCCTTATTTAAGATTTTTGTCTTATACGGACCAAACGTACAAACGTCTTGCCCGTAATGGAATACGCCAACCACTTTAGCCGTATCGCTTAAACGCGTTTTATAAAAGCGTAACCTATACGGCGAAGGTTGCCCTATTAATAGCGAAATATTATCTTCTAAAAAGATTTCTTCAGTAGGATTAACGTCTACTAATTGATAATCTAATAAACCGACGTCAACGCCTTTATCTTTTAAGATTTTAGCGCCCTTTAAATCGGTAATTATGCCGTTTTTAAGCTGAGCATCGGATAAATGTCTGGCGTTTTCACCAAAAGCAAGACCTGCGTAGTCGCACCCGTCGTAAGAAGTGGGGATAGAACAATCCGTTACGAGATAAGATTCCGGCGGAATAACGCTATCTAGCCTATAATACGCGCCGAATTCTTCAAACGGCTGTAAGTCGTCAAAGACTGCTTGCGCCAATTTTTGTTGTTTTACAAACGGCTGAAGCCCTATCATCTTTTTGCCGTCGAAAAGTTTATCAATTAAAGCGTATAGCTCTTGATTTTTAACGTGGAAATCTATATAGCCTTCTTCATACCAAGGGCCTTGACGGTATGCTGTAATATACTTATAAATACCGTCGCAATCGCCGTTAGCGCGTAAAATTTGGTCAAAGACTTCTAAATACGCTGCGGGAAGCCTAATCCTTGGACGGGGGTACGGATCGCCTTCGGATAAAATTTCGATACCACTACCACTAAACCAACCAAACTGCATACGGTTGCTTTCTATAACAGAACTTATAGTGTTGTTTTCTTTTGCCCAGTAAGGCGCGCCCGTTAAACGGACGAAAGGCTTTGTGTTACCTGCCGCCACTATGGAAATTTCTTGTATAGTAGCACCGTCGATATCGTAATTTAAGCGACTTGCGCTGATACCAATCCTAAAGCTGGGGTTGACCTTATCAACTGCATCCCTCAACGCTTTTACAAAGTTAAGCATGGTATCGCGCTTTAAATCCTGCCACTTTTGACGATAAGATAAATCGTCGTTATTATAAATTAAATCGCGAAGTTCGTCTACAGTAACCGTCCTACCAACCATTTTAGAAAAAGCCTTCATGTGTAAATCGCAACAACACGCAACCTTTGAAATCGGTGGACCAGACAGACGGAAGTCGTCTTCAAATAAAGACATCGTTGCGCCCGTTTGGCTTAAAACTTGCATCTTCCAAGCGAAGTCTTTAGTGAAATTTTCATCCAACGGGCAAAAAGCTTGTTCGATAAGCTCTGCTTTACCACTAGAATAATCTGCAACCTGACGGTGTATAAACGACTCCCCCTCCTTGCCGATTGCTAAGCCCATGCCTTCATGGCCGGTGGTCGGGCAAAGCCATACGCCAACGTCAACGCCCCTATCTTTGAAAAACTCAACTTTTTGTTTGGTTTCTTCGATAATAGCTAAAAAGCGTTCTCTATCGCCAAAAACGTTTTTAGTAACCAAAAATATGCCTGCGTTTAACCTTTTAGCAAGTTTAACGTATTCCTCGCCCCAATTAGATAGCTTACTTATAGGGATATTTAAGGGGATTATCGTTTTATACTCGCGCGTAATATCTTTCATAATAGACTCCTAAAATAATCGCTACTTAAATTTTAACCTAAAATTTGTTTTTGTCAATAGTTATTAAAAAAACGTTGCGGTTTTAATGCTTAAAAATGTAGCTTATATAATAAAGTCTTTATCGCATAAAACTCTCGCAAAAGTAGAGTAATTTGGTTTTTCCACAAAATGTGCCTTGAAATTTTATAAAAATGGTATATAATAGTAGTGTAAACAAAATTTGGAGAAGATTATGGCAGATATATATAAACTGTTTTCATCAAAACTAAAAGAGAGACGAGAAGCGCTTAAAATGACGCAAAAACAACTTGCCGAAGCTTTGGGATATAGTGAAAAAAACATTAGCAAATGGGAAAATGGAGCAGCTATTGCGCCAAGCGTAGTCTTGCCACGATTAGCATCTATATTAAAAACCGACGTAAACACGCTACTTCTTGATGATAGCGATTACTTTTTTCTTGGTATTGACGGCGGTGGCACAAAAACTGAATTTGCGCTATGTGATAAAAGTGGAAAAATACTTTCAAACATAATACTTGAAGGCGCAAACCCCGTCGATATAGGTTTTGCACGCGCTAGGGATATACTTGTAAAGGGTATATCATCCGTAATTGGAGATAAACCTACGTCGTCAGTTTACGCTTTTGCAGGTATTGCCGGTGGGATAACCGGTCAAAATAAAGAAAAGATACACGATCTTCTTGCTAGTTTTGGCTTTGCAGACTTTAATAACGGTAGCGATGCGGAAAACGCCGTTGCCTCTACGCTATCCAACGTGGATGGGACTGTTGTTATTATGGGTACGGGTACGGTAGCTTTTACTAAAACTAACAATCAACTTATTAGACACGGCGGATGGGGTTATTTGTTTGAAGAAGGCGGTAGCGGTTACGCTATAGGTCGTGATGCAATAATGCATACGCTTTCTATCGAAGAATCTAAAAGTAAAGATATGCTGTCTATTGCAATAACACGCGCCCTAGGAAACACAGGTCTTGCTTCTATTGCTGACCTATACGATGGTGGCAAAAGAAAAATTGCATCACTTGCTCCTATCGTATTTGAGTGTTACGATAACGGCGACGACGTTTCACGCCGAATATTAGACAAAAACATGCGGGCTATCGCAAAACTTATTGAAACCAGTATAAGCGAAAACAATAAAAACATCGTTTTAACAGGTGGGCTTGTAACAAGGGCTGACGTTATTATGCCTATGATACGGGCGCACCTTAAAAATCCGTCAACTTACAACCTAAACGTGGCTAAAGAAAGGCAAATTTTTGGCGCTTTAAAACTTGCCAAAAAGCTTAAAGGAGAAACCACATGCTAAAAACAGAGGAAAGAAACCCTAGCACTACTAACATAGATAAAATGCCGACAAGCGATATTATAGCAGTAATGCAAAAAGAAAATTTAAACGCCGTAAATGCCGTAGCTATGGCGCAAAATAGCATATCAAACGCCGTGGATGAAATATCTTTAAGGATGGCTAAGGGTGGTAGACTTTTTTACGTAGGATGTGGGACTTCTGGCAGATTAGGCGTGCTTGACGCGTCGGAATGTCCACCAACGTTTGGCGTACCAAACGGATTAGTCGTAGGCATAATAGCTGGTGGCGATAACGCACTACGCAACGCGATAGAAGGGGCTGAAGACAACGCCATAGCTGGCGCTAAAGACCTTTCTACGTTTAACATAACGGAGCGTGATAGCGTAGTAGGTATATCCGTCGCCGGTGGGGCTGAATACGTACTTGGCGCTATAAAATACGCAAAAGACCGTGGTGCGCTTACCGTAGGTATATCTTCTAATGAAGATTCTAAATTACTGACAACTACAAACGTATCTATTTTTACAGACACGGGTGCTGAAGTCATAACGGGTTCTACAAGACTAAAAGCAGGTACTGCGCATAAAATGATACTTAATATGATTTCTACTGCGGTAATGATTAAGCAAGGCTACGTATATGAAAACCTTATGATAAACCTAAAGCCGACAAACAAAAAACTTAGACAAAGGATGATACGTATCACGGCTACGCTTACTAACGTTAATGAAGAAACGGCTGAAATGCTTCTTGAAAAAAACGGATTTAATATACGGAGCGCCGTAAATGATTATAAACAAAACCCCACCTTATAGATAAGCTATATATTAAGTAATAAATTTTATATTATAGGTTAAACATGAAAAAAATTACAAAAAGAAACGGAAGACTTTTTATTGATATCGACGGTAAACAAGTATTACCTATCGCATACACCTCTTACCTGCCTAGCGTAGCAAGTTACGATAAGTTTAGAGATATCGGCTATAAACTTTTTAGCGTATGCTTATATATGGGCGATATGCCTATAAACGGTTTTTCGGGCATAAAACAACTTGACGATAGCATTTGGAAAACTCGTGATGAATATGATTTTTCAGTTGTAGATAAAAATTTATCAATTGCGATTGAAAATAGCGACGCTTACGCCCTTTTAAGGATTAACGTAAACACACCTTCTTGGTGGCTAAAAGAAAACCCCGACGAGTGTACCGTTATGGAAAACGGAGCAGTCCCTTACCAATCGGCTTTTTCTGACAAATGGATTGCCGACGTTAAAGTTTTCCTTGAAAAGTTAAAAGAACATATCGCTAAATCTAAATATGCAGATAGGGTTATCGGTTGGCAAATTGCCGCAATGAATACCGAAGAGTGGCTAGCCCCGTCTTGGAAAGGTAACGAGTCGGATTTTTCGGTAATAGCGCATAAGTATTTTAGAAACTGGTGTAAAAACAAATATAAAACGCTGGATAACCTTAACTATATTTGGAATACCAAATACCTTTCTTTTGACGAAATTTTAGTACCAACGGGAAAAGAACGTGCAAGTAGAGACGTCGAGCCGATGGTTGATTTATTAAAAAACGCAAGGATAAACGACTGGTTTTACTGTCTAAACGAGCGTTATGCAACCGCGTCTTACGACTTGACTAAATACACCAAACAGTTATTTAATAACGATATTTTAGTTGGATGCTTTTACGGATATATTGCAGCAGGCGCAATGTGGTGTGGACATTCGGGTATCGAACTTTTGATGAATTCACCTTATATCGACTATTTTGCATCCCCGTTCCCCTACGTTGACGGGCGCAAAACCCCAAAAGACTGGTTTTACCAAAGTGGTATAAGCACTTGCCACAACAAAGATAAACTTTGGTTTTTAGAGGCTGATATTAGAACGCATAAAACCAAACTACTTTGCGACGTAGACACTAAATACGTCGATAAAGGCAACGAATATATGGAGCTACCTACTTGGCATGGCCTAAAAGATGAAAAGCAAAGTTTTTGGCATTTGACAAAGGCTTTTTCAAAGGTATTATGCTCTTCAAACGCATTTTGGTGGTTTGATATGTGGGGCGGTTGGTTTGATACCCCCGCTATGCAAAACTTACTTATGCGTATGCGCCTTGAGTACGAAAAAGAAATGGCTTTACCTTTTGCTAGCGAAAGCGAAGTTGCAGTTGTTTTAGATAGCCAAACGCCTTACGCTATAAGTGGCGCGCATTTTTTGAAAACGGTATTTAGGCAATTATGTGAACTTGGTTTTGTTGGCGCACCCTACGACTTATATATAAAATCTATGGTTACTAGCGAAGATTTAAGCAAGTATAAATTAGTATTTTATATGGCGCCGTACGAAATTAATAATGCCGACGTCGACTTGATAAAAACGCTTACTTTAAACGGAAAATTAGTTTTATTAAACGGTAAAAAATATCTCGATAATGCTGAAAACTTGATAGACGTCCCCGATGGTTTTAGCGCAAGCGACCTAAAAACATATTGCTTAAAAGCAGGCGTCCATCTATATACGGATAAAAACGCCGTTATTTATAAAAACAAACGCTATATTTGTATTACAGCGCCCGAGGATGGCGACTACGTTTTAACGTTAAAGCGTGATTGCTTGCTTACCTCATTTATCACGGGTAAAAAGATAAAAACTGATAATAAAAAGGTAACTATACCGCTAAAATGCAACCAAAGCGAACTATTTATTATAAAGTAAGGCTTAATAAACAAATTATTAAAAACGTTGCAAGTTAAAATATATCTTAATATTGCCGTGCTAGATAAATACATAACAATATTTAAATACAGTATTCATGTTTTTGGTCTCCTTTTTTGTGTTTTTTGACTCGAGCAAGATTATTATATCGCACTCCGCACCAAAATACCACAACAGTTTGGGGCACAAATGTTTATTTCACACAAAAAAAGGAAGCAAGCGAACTGACAGGATCGCTTGCTTCCTTTATTATGACAGATTGCTTTACCCAAACGCAAGCGTTTGCGCCGTTACTCCTGCTCTGCGAGTGCCGCTCCTACGATACGCTCGACGATCTCGTAGCCTGCGTCGTTAAGGTGGACGTTGTCCGAGCTGATGTAAACGGGATTGACCCTGCCGTTTGCCGCGTTCAGCGGTGTCGCTATGTCAACGTACTTGATCCAGTCGTTGGACTTCATGTACTCCTTGATGCAATCGTTGATGATGTTCATGGAGTCGAGGTTGTACTCGTCGAGGCTAATGCCTGTCAGCAGGGACACCCAGTAGATCTCAACGTCCGGCAAGCGCGTTTTCAGCTCCTCCAGCACGCGGATGATCGATTGGGCAATGTAGGGCACCATTTCGCTCCCCTGTGCGCTCGCGTCGTTACCACTGAGGTACAGGACGATACGGCTCGGCGCATACGGCATGACGATGCGGTCAATGAGCTGCAACCAGTCCGCGCTGACCGATCCGCCAAGACCGACGTTTGCGCCCGTCATCGTGGTCGACCAGTTGTGGTATCTGTTCCAGAATTCCATAAAGCTCGAGCCCATATAGAGCGTGCCACCCTGCTCAAGCGTGCCTGCCTCTTGATGCGCTTTGATCGTGTCGAGATAGCCTTGGATCCTATCCTCGTAGACCGTCAGCACGCGCGAGTACGGCTCGCTGACCTTGACGTTGGATGCCACGCACTTTGCGCCGTTGCAGAGGAGCGCCAAATGACGGAAGCCCGTTGTCGCAACGATCTTGTCCGTCGTCGTGTAGGTCTTCGCCTCGGGATCGTCCGCAATGCGCGTCTGCGTGCCGTCGCTCTCAAACACAAGCACACCGTCGACCCAGATCTCCGTGGTCTTGCCGTTGAAGACAACTTTGAAGTGGACGGAATTTCCGTAGTAGCGAATGCGCTTTTGCGTGCCTTCGGACTCCGTGCCGCTGCCGTTGTCGAAGCAGATCTGGTACTTCGCGAGCTCGTAGTTGTTGTCCTTCTGCGTATCGATACGCAACCACGCGCGGAGCACCTTCTGATTGCTGGAGTTGCCGCCCTTGACGTAGATGCCGACGGAAGGGTTGATCTTCTGGTTGTGATCGAGGATCGTGAGGTCTGCCTCCCAGATCAGATACTGCCCCATGAGCGCCTGACCGTTGTGGTAGAGGTAGTCGCGGTAGATTTTGTTGTCGGTCGGGGATGCCGTGTAGGAGTCCGTCTTTTCGTCGTACGTCCACTCGCCGTACGAAACGCGGTTGGTGTCCAGATTCAGAAGGTCGTTCCCAAACACGGGTGTCGTAAACGTACCGACGAGGGAATCGTATTTTTCAACGACACTCGCCTTGTCCAGATCGTGCATCAGGTTTTTCAAGCGGCTTTCGCACTTTTCTCCACCCATAATGACCTGCGTCGCACCAAAGGCAATGTCCTGACGCCAGACGACGCCGTCCTTCAGCATCAGAAAGCTGTTGTTGTTGCGGATGACCTCCATACGGCACGCTCCGCTCGGACAGCTCGCAAGCTCACGGTAGCCCTTCCAGCCCGTGTTGTAGGACAGGTAGTCCGTGCAAAGACGGTAATCGCCCTCGTCAAACCTGCGCATATAAAAACGCAGAAGACTGCCGTTCGTTTCGGTCTGCTCAATGACGAATTCCGCGTTGTTGACTCCGTCCACGATCTCGACGTCGACGCCAAACGAGTAGTAAATGCCTGCTACCATTTGCTCTCCGTCGTGCTTGTACACACCGCGGACGGTATTGTAGGTGTAGGGCTGATGGAAGCAATCAAGCTCCTTGTCCCACACGATCGCGTTTTCACTGCCGATCTTTAAAGTATGCTGCATAAAGAAACTCTTTTTCATAACCACATCCCAAAAGTATTGTTGTGATGCCAGTCCGTCCTCGCTCGTCACGGTCGCGCCCAGCACCATGTGCTCTTCATCGTACGCAAAGTCCACCGTCGCGCCCGTAGCAACCTTGTAGGTCAGCTCCGTGCTGACGTCCTGAGCGGAGGCAAGCCTTTTTGAAAAGTCCTCTGTGCAAACGATTTCGCCGTCTGCCACCGTCATCTCTGCGCCGTCCGCAAGCGTAAGCGTGGTGTCGCTGCTTTTGGGGGCGGGCTTTGAGCAGCCTGCCGTCAGCACGCACGCAAGGATCGCAAAAATACATAACAGTGTTTTTTTGTTCATTTCTACACCTCCCAAAGAAAAACTGTTGACAGTTTTGTTTTTTTAGACTATAATTTTCTATAGTATAGCAAAAATATACACAAAAATAAATGCTCTGACTTGCTAAATGCTTGTATATTCTTGCTATCCCGTACTACGATGAAGAAAAACCGCGTTATTCCAAAACTTGATCCCGACAGCAAGCTTTACCGCTACCGCCAAAAGAGTACGCACGAATTACTGCTGTACTCTATTTTGCGCACGGGCTTGCTCAAAATGCAGAAGGGCTACCGACTGGAGCGCGACGGCTACAACTCCTACTGCATCAGCGTTACCGTAAAGGGGCGTGGGCAATTTACGCAGGGCGGTGCTACCTACGACGTGACCGAGGGCGACGTCCTGTTTTTCAATCAGAACTCGCTGCACGTTTTGCAAAACGACAATGAAGCCCCGTGGGAGCACTACTATCTCTACTTCTGGGGTCAGCAAGCCGGAGAGTTTTGCAAAATGTTCACAGAGCGCTTCGGCGCGGTGGCACGGGGGCTCAGGGTAGACGAACTCGTCGACGGCATTCAGAAAATTCACGCTCTGGTGTCTGCGCCCATCGTGGACGAGGCGGAGATCTCCACTCTCATCTATCAGATCCTCATCTATCTCTACCGCGCGGCAAGCCACGACCGTGCGACCCAGCAGACCGAGCCTGCGTTGCTTGCGGAAAGCTACCTCGTGGAGCACTACAAGCGCGACCTCACGCTCGATCACCTCGCCTCCTACGTCAACGTCAGCAAGTACCACCTCGCACGCCTCTACAAAAAGACCTGGGGCGTGTCCCCGATGCAACGCCTGCTCAACCTGCGCTTTGAGCGATGCATGGAGCAGCTTTCTGCCACTGATCTTTCGGTCAGCGCGATCCTTGCCGAAAACCATTTCGTCAATTACCACCTTTTCATCCGACTGTGCAAGGAGCGCACGGGACTGACTCCCTCGCAATACCGAAAAAGCAAGGCGACGCTCCCCGAGCAATAAGAAGACGTGACCACCTCTGCTCTCCACGGCAAAAAACCGCGGAGTGGCTTGCCCTTGAAAAAAAGCTTACCAAACAAAAAAAGGACTTCTAACTGAAGTCCTTGTTTTTATGATTGTTGAATTGTTTTAAGAGCGTAAAAACGAGTTGTAGTAGGCTCGCTTTGATTTACAGACGAGATAGACCTTTTGGTCATCGAGGTTGTATAGAAAAGCAGTAATCGACCTACAACGATTTTTTTACTACTAAAAAAGGACTTCTAACTGAAGTCCTTGTTTTTATGATTGTTGAATTGTTTTAAAAGTGTAGAAACGAGTTAGCCAAGGCTCGTGAAGTTTTTGGGATGAGTTAGACCGTCTGGTCAACGAAGTCCAAAAACAAAACAGTAACACAGGATAACGAAGTTTATACGCTTTTAAAAATGATTATTCACCCTTAAAAGGTAATAAATCAACAAGTCTTGCTTTTTTGATAGCGATAGCTAAAACCCTTTGGTGTTTAGCGCAAACGCCAGTCATACGACGGGGAAGGATTTTGCCCTTTTCCGTAACGTACTTTTTAAGAGTAGCGATATCCTTGTAGTCGATTGCTTCTACTTTATTTTGGCAGAAAGCGCAAACCTTTCTTCTAGGAATTCTCTTTACTACTTTTTTAGTAACGACTTTATTTTCTTCCATCTTTATACTCCTTATTTAATTAGAACGGTAACTGATTATCGTCAATTGCTTCAAGAACGGGTCTTTCGCGTCTAACGGGGGTAGCATCCATCTCATCGCCTTGTTGAGACTTGGGGGTTAAAAATTCAACTTCGCTAGCGACGATGTCGGTAACGGTCCTCTTAACGCCTTCCTTATCCTCGTAAGAACGGTTTTGTAATCTACCTGTAACGGCAACTTTAGTACCCTTTCTTAAATACTTACCACAGTTTTCAGCAGTCTTATTCCAAACGGTGATATTGAAGAAATCAGCTTCCCTAGTGCCATCGCTGTTAGTAAAATCTCTCGTAACGGCGATAGAAAATCTGCATACTGATAAACCGGTAGGGGTTTCAGTAAGCTCGGGGTCTTTGGTTAAATTACCAATTAAAATAACTTTGTTCATACAAACCTCCGTCAACTATTACACTCTAGTAATGAGTCTTCTTAAGATGCCTTCGCTGATGCCAACGATTCTCTTCATTTCCTGAACAAAAGTGGTATCTGCCTCAAAGGTCATTAAAACGTAGTAGCCTTCGTTTTTGAATTGAATAGGATACTGCAATTTCTTCATGCCCCATTTGTTAGTTTCGATTACGTTACCACCGTTAGCGACAACTAAATCTTCTAACTTTTTGATGACAGCTTCTTTACCTTCGTCGGTGAGTTCCGGACTGAGAATATAAAGCATTTCATACTTTCTCATATAAATTTTACCTCCTGGACTTATTCGGGTTACGATATTCCGCGCAACCAAGGTTTAAATATAATAACAAAGTTTATATACTTTGTCAATTAATTTTTTCTCGTTTTACGGGTAAAACCCCATAAAAAAGCAATTTTTTAAGCGTTTTTAGGTGATTTTTAGTAGGTTTTTAACGCTTTTTAAATTTTTACGTTAAATAGTCGTATTTATAACTTCTAATAAGTCGTTAATGGACCACTCGTAAAGTTTAACGCTGACTGTATCGATTAAGCCTAAATCGCTTAAAAGTTTTAACTTGTAATCTGCAACGAAGATAGTTTCTTCTTCACCAATATGGTTAAGACCTTCAACGGTGATATCAGCATAACCAATAGTATCGTAAGCACCGTAATTATATTTGGTGTAATCAACGTTTGTAGGATCGGTTGTTACGTTTGGAAGTTTTGCCAATAGTAAGAACCAAATACCACCGGTTACTTCGTAATAATCTTTATTTTGATAATCAAGACCCGTGTAAGAATATTTTTGTGTAACGATGTTAAACGTACCTGTGTTTACAATATTATAGGTTTTAGTTGCCTCGTTATACGTGTAAAGCGCGTGTACGTAACTAAACGAAGATGCGTTAACCGTAACTTTGGTCATAATGTCTGAGCCAAGCATATCTTTAAGTTGCATTTTGTTGACCTTTTCGCCAATGTTGCCCACGGTAACTGGATCGGACGGGTTTTCAGTGCTTAACAACTTATCAATGATATCGTTATGACCAGACGGCGTGAAGATATCGTGTATAGCAACGTCGTTAATGTTATGTTTTACAACGGTTTCTAAATCTTTAATAGCGGTGTCTTGCGGGATAAGTGTATAAAGCATACCGCCTTCTTCAAACTCGATACCAACGTCTTTAAGCGTTAGACCTTGAACGTCATCTAAAGTGATAGTAGCAAGTTCAGCCACGGTGATATCTAAGTGGCTTTCGTTTGAAGTATTAAAATACTCGCTACCCACCTTGTTGGTGTAACCTAAAGCTTTAAATACGAATTCTGGTAAACCCTCCATACCAACGTCTGCGATAGTGATTTTTTCCGTAATATTATCGAAGTCGATATTTGCAATTTCGGTAACGACGGTGTTAGCAGGGATAATTTTACGGATAAGTTTAAAATCTTCGCTAGATTCGTAATCTTCAATTATATCGGAAATAGTTAAATTGTTGACCTTATCACCTATACCGTTGATTAAACAATCTTTGCCGATTGCTTGTAAAATGATATTATCCTCGAAAACTTCGTCGCCTAAAACGTCGCCAAGCGTGAGGTTGTCGGTATTGATACCACTACCCGAAGTGAGCGCAGATAAAGTTGTATCAGCCGGTAAAACTTTACGCATGAGTTCGTATGAATCCTTTGTAGCGTAACCGTCGATAAGTACGCCGATTTCCATAGTATTCATGGCGTTAGATAACTCGCCAAGAGGAACGGAATCGCGAAGTTCGATTTTATTTTCATCTGTAGAAGTATACGCTTCAAAAACATAAGTGCCGTCAGCAGATACAAGTCTATTAGTAACTGGTTCTACAGAATATGTAATTTGGTTGCCAACTTCGTCGTAGATAACGGTGCAGTTATTTGCCGTTAAAATATCTGACGTAAGCGGACGGTAGAAGAATTTTTCAAAAACGCCGTCAAGCTCTAAACCTAAAAAGTCTAATACGACAATAACGTCGGCGCTATTCATATCCTTAAATCTTGCCGAAAGCACTGCGGGGAGTTTAGTAACTACTACAGAGTTAAGCGCAGGTAAAACTTTATAAATGGGTTTACTTGTTGCCGATGTATTGTAAATGTAATTATTGCCGTCTTCGGTATAAACTGGCAAATATTCACCTTCATCTAAATAAACGCAATACTTAGGTAAAATAAAATCGCTATCATAGGTATAATATACATCACTACCATCTGGCGTAGTTTTTACAAAAACGTTGTCTTGTTTAATGAAATAATCACCCTTTTTAGAAGTATCTTCTGCCACGGTAAACGCTATTTCCTCGTTAATAGTGCCTTCGTATAGTTTATAAGCAACTTGATCGTAAAAAGAAAGTTCTTCAATAAACCCAACGCCCATACTGCTAAAATCAACGCCTACGATATTAAAAACATCCTCTAAATCGGCAACGACCTTTATGCAATCGGTAATAGACCCGATATTATTTGGCCCGATGCTTGCTAAAGCTTCCCTATCGATTTCAACTAAATTAACGATAGGTTCTTTAGAGAAAAGTTCGTCTAAATATTTTGAAACCGCAGGCACGTATCTTTCAACCGTGCCAACGCTTAAATCTTCGGTAACGACCTTTATAGCTTCCATAATGGTAAGGTCTTTAAGTTCGTCGCTGACGATTTCTTCATTAGACCCCATAGCGTCGGTTATAGTGCCAACCTTCATCGAAGTAACGGCGTATGCAGCGCCACCTACTATGCCTACAGCACCTATTACGATGCCTAATAATAAAACTATTATCGTCCTAATAATTTTACCAAACATAAAATCCTCCTTGCTAATGCAAACGTTTATTTTTTATGCGTATATGCGCAAAATACTGCTATACGTACCCCTTTGTTTTTTTAAGTACGCGTTTAAGCAAAATCATCTTCAAAATTTTTAACAATCTCTATAAGAGTTTCTTTTTTATTTAAAGACGGGTCGTCAAGCGTCATTTCAAACAGACGTTTAAGCGTTACCCCTACCAACCTACCACGTAAGCCTAATTTTTCCAAATCTTCGCCGTCGACGGCAAGCTCTTTTAAGGCAAGTGGTGTTAAAGATTGCTGCATCTCGGCAATTAACTTTTTCCATCTAACCACAGTTAACAGAACTAAATCAACACTACTTGCTTTGATATCCGCTTCTTTTAAAAGTAGCAACCTATCGATTTTTTCATAATTAGAAGCTATAAATCTTTTTACGTCGTGGTCAGGTTCGTCAACTTTTAAGTCGTACATGTGCCATAAAATAAGCCAGCAAGTATCCTCGATTACGCGTTTAGGTGCTTTTAAGGCGGAAAGTCTTTCCCTTGCAACCCTAACGCCCTCTTTAGCATGGAAGTGATACATACCATCCCTTAAATATACGACGGATTTACCAACGTCATGCAGTAACGCGGCTAGCCTTACAGACGGGTCGCTGTATAAAAGCGCCCTAAAACTGTGTTCTAAAACGTCGTATTTATGGAAGTCTTTTCTTTGAGGCAAACCTTCACCTAAAGAAATTTCTGGGAATATGTATTTTAAAACGCCTATCTTTTGACACATTTTTAGACTGTGATAATGCCCTGCCTTATCCGAATACGGAAAACGCGTGTCGGATACTAGCATACGGCAAAGCTCGTCGTAAATGCGCTCACCCGAAATATCTTTAATATTGTCAGCATAAAGGGTAGCTGCTTTAATTACGTCTTCAGTTGGGGTAAAGTCAAGCTCTGCACTAAATCTTGCAAGGCGTAAAAGCCTTAACCCGTCGCTTTCGAAAACCTTCGCAGGCTCTTTAACGGTATCTAAAATTTTATACTTAATATCCCAAACGCCTTTTAAGGGATCTACAATCTCGCCATTTTTGATATCGTAATAAACGGCATTACACTTAAAATCACGCCTTAAGGCGTCTTCACGTATATCTTCGGTAAACTCAGTAAACTCTGGACTATGCCCACCACCCTCTGGATAAACTTCCTTCCTAAACGAAGTAAACTCGTACTTTGCACCATTATCATCGGTAAACATTACGGTGTGTGTACGGGGGGATTCTGCCCTGACGGTAAAACCGGTTTCACTTAAAGCGCGCAAAAATTCACCAGAAGTAATCGGCCCAGCAAGGTCAACGTCATGCGAAGGCACGCCGTCGATAAGCATACCACGCACGTAACCACCAACTATGTATAAAGGCTTATCAAATTTTGATGCAAGCCGTTTTAATGACGGTGAAATTTTCGCTAACATAAAATTATTATAACATATAACTTGTTTTTTTTCAAAAAATAATGTAAAATAAATTAAAATAATCGAAAAAATTAATAATTTTTTTTCTTTATTTTGTTTTTTACAGGTTTTTTCGGTAATTTTTTTCATTTTTTTCGTTCAAGGCAAGGTAAAATTTATGTTAGATTTTATAATTAACCCAAATGCAGGGAGTTTCAAGGGACGTAAACTTAAAAAGACGCTTAAAATTATTGAAACTTATCTTGCCAAGCATAATATCCCCTATACAATCCATAGGACCAATTACAAAAACCACGCAAAAACGCTTACTAGTAACCTTATTACTAACGGTGCTACGGATATTATCGGTATCGGTGGCGACGGCACTCTGCACGAAATTATCAACGGCTTCCACAGCTTTGATAAAGTTAATTTAGGGCTTATACCCTGTGGTACTGGTAACGACTTTGCAACGGCTATCGGTTTACCCAAAAAAAAGCCCCTTAAAGCGCTTGAAATTATATTAAACAACGACCCCGTTTATACCGATTATATGCAAATGCCCGGTATACGTGGGATGAATATTATCGGCGCAGGGCTTGACGTAGTGGTGCTATCTAAATACGAAAAATTAAAGCATAAAAACAAATTGAGCTACTACGTATGCCTACTTAAAGCATTACTCACCTTTGATAATATTAAATTTACCGCTACTACGGAAGAAGGTTCTACCGATTATACTTCTTTTATATCGTGTATTGCAAACGGCAAGCAGTTTGGCGGTGGTATGAGGATTTGCTCTGAAGCAGACGTTGCTGACGGCAAACTTAACTTTGTTGCAGTAAATAGCGTAAAAAGGTCAAAAATACCTGGGCTTTTGATTAAGTTTTTAAAGGGCAAAATTCTTGACGATCCCGGTACTACGATGATTAAAACTAGCCATATAAAAATTGATACCGATACCCCCGCTACCGTCAATATTGATGGTGAACTTTACGAGAATATCCCCTTTGAAGTTAGTGTAGTAACCAATAAACTTAAAATGTACAGATAACGTTAGCGCTTAAACCTAAGTTTAGGCGCTTTTTTGCAACGTTTTTGCATTGATAAATATTGTATAATTAAAAACCTTTTATTGTAAATTAAGATACGTAACAAAATATATCGCACAATGCGTCTTAAGCTTGTAACAGCCACACTTTTATTAAAACATACACCAATTACACAACTTAACCATAAAAAACAAACTGCTTTTTTGATATTGATTAAATACGCTAATGTTATTTTATTAAAAAATTTTTTATGAAAATGCAAAAATTTTGTTGACAAATGCTTTTTATTCGGTTATAATATCGTAGCATTATATGGCGGCGTAGCTTAGTTGGTTATAGCGGCCGGTTCATACCCGGCAGGTCGTTGGTTCGAATCCGACCGCCGCTACCACTTTCCGTCAAAAATGCTAAACTAAATACGGCCCCTTGGTCAAGCGGTTAAGACACCACCCTTTCACGGTGGTATCATGGGTTCGAGTCCCGTAGGGGTCACCAAAAAGGTAAACACTCATCGTAGATGGGTGTTTTTCTTTTTGTGATTTTTATAACCCACTCGAACCCATTGGTTCGTGCTAGGAGCGTTAGCGACGACGCTTTAGGCGAGGCTCACACTTTAGTGGGAAACGCCTAGCCCCCGTAGGGGTCACCAAGAAAAAAGACAGGTTAATTCCTGTCTTTTTTAGTTACTGAATTACAACGGGACTCTCACCAAGGTTCGATCGCTAGTCGCGGACGGCAAACCCCTCGCAAACTATCGTTTGCCCTCCCCTTATCAAGGGGCAGAAACCCGTAGGGGTCACCAAGAAAAACCTAAACCGAACACAAATTAGTGTAAGTTTTAGGTTTTTTCTTTTGCAAATGTTTTAGTTTTAGCCGAGCCGACTTGTATCAAGACAAGCACACGCATTAGTGCCAAAAGTTAAAAAAATTTACATATTTGATTGACAAGTTTAATTTAAATTTGTTATATTTGTTATGTGTTATAGAACATAGAACAAAATTTAAAAGGAGGTTGCTATGGCTAAAAAGAATTTTGCACAACAAAGTAAAGAAAAAGTTACTTTTGGCAAGCTAATTTTTAACTTGCGTGTAAGCAAAAGTCTTTCTTTACGCAAATTAGCTAAAGCCATAGGTTTGCCCGCCTCTAATTTATCATATATAGAGAATGGTATTAATTTCCCCACAGCAGAAATATATGATAAAATTATAAATACATTACAGCCCGAAAAGGGAGTGAGAGAAAAATTAGATAATCTATATGGAAAGATTAGAAAAGTTCCACCACCTGATATATGTGAAATTTTATTGAGTAATCCAACGTTGTATAAAAAAATCAGGTTAAGTAAAAATTTATAATATGACAAGCGTATGTCGTATTATATGATTAAAATTATTTTTGAAGAATGGAAAGAAGTAATATGAAAAAAGATATAAATTATGCTTTAGTAGAAGATAAGCGCCCACCTTTATATACTTGTATGAAGTATTGGGGTAAAAAACCTCATAATATATGGCGTGAATATATTTCAAATTACACATCAAACGGATTGTTTTTAGACCCATTTTGCGGAAGTGCAATGAGTGCTTTCGAAAGTTTTGTTGCGGGCAAAAAAACTTTCGCGTGTGACTTAAATCCATTATCCTCTTTTGTTATAGAAGTCGTTTGTAGCGATTTTGATGAAAAAGTTTTTACGTCGCAAGTAGAAAAAATAATAGCAACGATATTTGATAATCAAACTTATAAAAAATTATATAGATATTTAGGCAATGATTATATTGTTCACAATGTTAAATATAATGAAGATATACCTTATGAAATAAGCCTTGTAGATGTTGACGGAAAGAATAAAAAATGCATGCTTCCATCAAAGGCAGATATGGACGTAATAGAACTTTCAAAGGAGTTGATAATAAATAAAAAATATCCTACAGAAAAGTTTAGAGAATCTGATTCTTTTCAAAATAGTTTTAGAGAGCATATTGGAAATTCTTTTTCAGATTTATATACAAGAAGAAACTTGTGGGTTTTATCAGAAATATTTAATTTAATTTTAGAAGTTGCCGATGAAACTCTCAAGAAGCAACTACTATATGCTTTTATTCAAACGGTTCACTTATCTACAAAAATGTGTGTTCCAAGAAGTAAAAGCACTAATAGAGATTTTTCAACGAGCTGGGGACGTTCAGCTTATATTTATTCTAAAAAACAAATGGAAATGAATCCATTGCTTGTTTTTAGGGGTTGCTGTTTAGAAAAACAATCGGTCTTAAAATCATTGTTGTTTGCAAAAAAATACTTCCCTAAAAAGCCTATTATCGCAGACGTAAATACCACAAAATATAATCCTGATAATAATGTTGACATTTGGTATGGGGTGATAGATGTTCAAAAGTTATCTTCATATTTGCCAGAAAAAAGCGTTGAATTTATTCTAACTGACCCTCCCTATGGTGGCTTAATTCAATATCTTGATTTAAGTTCAATTTGGTTATCTTGGTTAGGCTTATATGACAATAAATATAAGCCTAAATATGACTTGGAAATTACTGTAAACGGGAAAAAGGATTGCGCATATTTTGAAGAAAGCTTTACCAATGCATTGAGGAATATTAACAAAGTATTGCAAGATGACGGAAAACTTGTTTTAATTTTCAATAACAAAGATACTCAAGTTTGGGGAACTTTTTTGAAAGCTATAGAAAATGCTGGTTTTAGAATAGAGAAAGTCATTCATCAACAAAACAAGCGTTCGGGCGAGTCTAATGTTTCCGATTCTTATGGAATGTCTGCAAGTGATTACTATATACGTTGTATAAAAACTGATAAAAAATATTTACAACCGATTACAAAAAGTGAAGTTGAAAAAATTTTAATTAATCTCACAAAAGAGATTATTGAAAAGCGCAACGAACCTACGCCATTTCAAATTTTATTCAATGGTTTATTGGCAGAAATGTCTTTGTTAAACGTTGATATTAGCAATTTTAATACAAATATTGAGAAGTTTTTATTAAGATATCTTGATAAAGAATTTATTATAACGCAAAGCGCAATAAATAAAGCGGGTGCATATTGGTGGATTAAAAATAAAGAATATAATAAAGACTCAAAAGATACGCTAACAAATAAAGTTGAAAAATTTATAATAGATAATCTAAACAAAAAAGCGCTTACAAGTGATGAGCTGTTGAAACAGCTTTTTAAGAATTTTCCTAACGGATTAACTCCTGACATTGAAGTGGTTTTTGCAATTTTAGAAAAAAACGCAACAATAAAAAACAATTATTGGGTGGTGAAATAATATGTTTAAAGAAGTTAAAGAAGAAAAATATGATGATAGAAATCAATTAAACGATTTGTCGGGCAAAGAATGGCTAAAACATACAAAGAGTTTTTATGTGTCTGAAAAATGCGCTGACGATAAAGACGCTTTTGGTCACCCTGCTCCTTTCTTAATTAAGGATATAGAGAAATTAATAGAAATGTTTACAAAAAAAGGTATGACCGTCCTTGACCCTTTTATGGGCTCGGGAACAACGGCAATTGCTTCATTTAATTTAGGAAGAAAGTCTATAGGTATTGATTTGAGTGAAGAATATAAAGTTTTGGCTTTAACAAGATTCGAAAAGAAAGGAATGAAAGAACAGGACTATAAATATATACTGGGGGACTCACTTATAGAAACATTAAAATTGCCTGAAGTTGAATATATAGTGACAAGTCCTCCATATCACAATATCCTAAAAAACGATTCTAAAGGTTTACGAAAGGATGTAAGCGAAAAAGGTTATCGTTCAGGCTCTCGTGTAGGTGTTGAATACTATTCAGACAAGGAAAACGATTTAGGAAATCAAAATTCATATGAAGAGTTTTTAGCTCTATTTTATAAAATAATGTCAAATTGCTATAATGTGTTGAAAAATAAAAAATATTGTTCAATTATTATTAGTGATTTTACAATTGACAAAAAAGAAGTTTGTGTTCAGGCAGATATTGTTGAATTGATGGAAAAAATAGGCTTTGTTTTTGTTGGAACAACAATTTTGTTGCAAGATAATAAACCCCTTTATCCCTTTGGATATCCTTATGCTTATAAAATTAATCATATGCACCAAAATATTATTACTTTTAGAAAGGAGAAAAATTAAATGCCAAACATTATTGCGGAAAGTTATAGTAGTTATATGAATTTTTCAACAAAATTTGACGAATTCCATAACAACGTAATAAATATGCCTCGACCTACGTTTACTGAAATTCCAGATATAGTAAAGTTATTTAAATCTTTGTCTGAATATATATTATTGATTGATAAAGATATATTGGCGGAAGAAATGCAAGCGGTAGACGTATATCGTGAAATTTTCAATAATTACAAAAAAGGTGTTGTGCCTGCTCAAAATAGGAACATAACTTTTGAAAATACATTTTTAAATTCAAGTAAAAGTTTTAAGGATTTATATTCTACCATAGGCAGAAGATTTAGGCACTATACAGAGCTTTTGTCGTTTTTTGATATTTTTGTTTCTGTTAGAAATAAATTTAATCGTTTTGATTTAGATTCATTAGAAGAACTGAGGTTAACGCCCGAAGAAAATATCTTTGATATGTTAAGGAATAAGCTTTTAGACTTAAATATAAGAAATAATTCTCATATTAATTCTTTAGAAGGTATAAAAGTAGAGAAAGATGCGGATTATAGACCTGCAAGAGCAATTTTAAGATATTTAAGTGCAATAAATAGAAAGGCAACAGATTTTGAAATAGCTGTTCTGTTTGGTAGAGTTGATGATGTCCAAAAAGAAAATGATATTTTATTAAGAGCGACTAAAATATCTTCCATATTACCTCCAACACGCACCGAACAAATAAAAATGTTTTTCGGTTCAATGGGGTGGAAGAATAGCAAAAATGAGCTGTTTAAATATGGTCAATCTCAAGAACCGTATTTTAAATTTAAAACGTTCCTAATACTAATGGATACTTTTAATCTCATAGTCTACAGAAATAATGTTATAGAATTGGCGCAGTATGGTAAGGAATTGGTTAAGTCTGATATTCCTATTGAAGTGTTAGATTTGGAAAACTTGTTAAGTCTTATTGATGATGACAATGAAGATTCCAACAAGTTGCAAGATATTATTTTAAGGAAAAGAACTGAAACAATTACCAATGCAATACAAACGGATGGAACATTAGTTGAAAAACTTAATTTGAGAAACATAAGAAAGCCGATTATAAAAAATAATAAAAGAATTAGAAGTCGTTTAATTATGGAATTGGCAAAAATCAAAGCAAACTATATGGATGAGGTGTCTTCCAAACCTACTTTTGAAGGCAAGAACGGTCTTAACTATGTTGAAGCACACCATATAATCGAATTTAAGGGCGAAAATGGTCCTGATATTACTGATAATCTCATTTGTTTGGGACCTGAAAATCATATGAGAATACATAGAGGTTCTGAAGCAACGGTTGCCGATTTTTATAATACTTGCAAAACACGAGGCGTCATTAATTTTGAAAGATTTAAGAATATATGTATAAAATATCGTTGTTTAACATTAGAACACGTTAAAACATTGCTTGCAAAAGATTTGATTTCAAAAGTCGACGCTGAAGAGTTAACTGAACTTATTGAAACTAATGGCGTAGATGAAATATTTTTGCAAACGTTAAATATTACTGCAGAAAACAACTAAACAAATAAACGGGTGGGTAGAATTTATCCACCTGCTTATATTTTACAAGGGAGTTTTTGCGTGATAAAAAATCTTCGACTTACGTTTAAAGTGGGTTACCAAAAAGGTAAACACTCATCGTAGATGGGTGTTTTTCTTTTTGTGATTTTTATAACCTACTAGAACCCATTGGTTCGGAAATCTTGCATAGCAAGTTTATTTGCCGAGACTCACGTTTGCGGGAAACGACAAGCCCCCGTAGGAAGCACCAAGAAAAAAGAGTAGATTAGTTCTACTCTTTTTTATATGCAACTGCAAAAAATAGCCTGCCTAGCTTATTTTTACAAAATAAACGATAAAAAGTTTTATTTTTATAAAATAAACTATTTTGATTTTAAAAACTTTTGTGCTATAGTATCTATGTTTATGGGATTACACCTACCCACTTATCACTAAATAACCATTATAAAAAGAGTTTGATTATGTTTGATTTAATTGTAGGGCAATTTTTTGGAATCGTTGCAATGGTCGGCACGTTTATATCGTATCAAGCAAACACTAAGCAAAGGGTGCTTATCGTACAAACACTTGCAACCATATTAACTTGCGCAAGTTACTATTTTTTAGATGCTAAATCAGGCATGGTGCTAAACGTTATAGCCGTTTTAAGGAACGTTATTTTTTACTTCCAAAAGGAAGGCACGAAACTAAGTTATATAACGGCATTTACTCTAGCAGGCATTATGACGGTGTTTGGCGCGTTATCTTGGCAAGGGTGGTTTTCGATACTGGTTATCGTGGCACTTGCTGCAAATACTGTGTTTTTATCTCTAGGCAACCCACAACTGCTTAGAAAAAGCATTTTGGTTACTTCGACCATGGTATTAATTTACAACTGCTTTGTATTATCACTTGGTGGCATTGCAAACGAAGCTATTGCGATAATATCTTCAATAATAGGTATAATCCGTTACGTAAAATTAACAAAAAAACAAGATAAAACTGAAAATGCCTTACTAAAATAACCCGATTTGTACAAAAATAGCGCTATACGTGTAGTGCTATTTTTTATTTGTAAAAAAACAACCCTGCCACAATATAAAATAAATACCATTTGCTTTTAATAAGGTAATTTGTAAAACGCATTGACTTTGACGGTGTATTTAGGTATCCTTAAGCCAAACAAACAGAAGACTGGTTTATTAGGATTAAGTTTTTAGGTACAGCTGCAAAAGAACGCTTCCCTGCGGTTTTTTGTAATTGTAAATACTTTAGCAAGCAAGGGTTTTAGGTGGTAAAAACATAAGGACCAGACACCAAACGCTTATCAATTAAAAAACGCGGGATTTTTTCCGCGTTTTTATCGTTTTATATAACCTTTTTACCCATAACGAAAACGTCGCTTACGTTAATTTCGTTATCAAATACGATAACGTCGGCATCGTAGTTCGGTTCAAGCTTACCTTTATTATACCCCATAATATTAGCAGGGACTTCAGTAAGCATTTTAACTGCGGTAGGAATACTATATCCGCAGTTTACAAGAGTTATTATCAAGCGGTTTGCCGTAGCAACGCTACCAGCGAAAGCAGACCTATCTTTAAGCCTACAAACGCCTTCTTCAACGATATATTCAATACCGTTCATAACGCCTTCTTTAATATCAGTTCCTGCTATAGCCATACTATCGGTAATTAAACAAACCTTATCTTCGCCTTTAATTTTAATAATCATTTTAATAAGGTCGTACGGTAAATGTTTGCCGTCTGCAATAATTTCAACAAAAAGTTCATCGCGCAAAAAGGCGCTTTCAATAACGCCAAGCGAACGGAAACCTTTATTTCTTGTAACGGTAGACGTTGCCGAATATAAATGAGTAACTAAACTCATACCGTTATCTATGCCAACCTTCATATCTTCGTACGTTGCGTCGGTATGACCTGCGGCTGATAAAATGCCGTTTATTGTTAAGTATTTAGAAAATTTACCGTCTTTATCGGTTTCAGGCGCGTAAGACCAACGGGCTATATATTTGCCGTAATTTTCAATAAAATACTTATAATCTTTTTCAATAGGCGGTGTTATGGACTCGGGATTTTGCGCTCCACATTGTTTTAACGAAAAGTAAGGTCCTTCTAAATGAGCGCCTGGTAAATTTCCTAAAACTTTACCGCTATCTTTTGCTTTTTTAACGGCAATAACAGCGTTTAACATATCGTTAACAGGCGCTGCTGAAACGGTAGGTAAAACGGTAGTCGCGCCAAATTTGAGCATATAATTCATACCGCTAATAACGGTTTCGGGGTTATCGGTTAAAAAATCGTAACCACCCGCCCCGTGCGTATGAATATCTATAAAACCAGCCGATACGTATTTGCCTGTAAAATCGAATAAATCGCAAGGAAAGTCGTCTGTTTTACTAACTTTAAGTATCTTATCGTTTTCAATAAAAACATATCCGGACGTTAATCCGTTAGACCTTATAATTTTATCACTTTTTATTTTAATCATAATAATTTAGAACTATCGTTATCTAAATACAATTTAGCGTTATCGTGTAAACGAAGTACCGTTGCGGGACA
>JAGANI010000041.1 GCA_017624285.1 Clostridia bacterium | reverse complement strand
TCGTATCCGTATTTTTCTGACAGGAGCTTTATTTTAACGTTGTTATAAGCTGCTTTTTGATTATTTTTGCCCCATTCCTGACTCATAGATGTAAGAGATAGCAATACTATTTTGGTATTTGGCAGATTTTCCTTAAATCCTTTCAGAATATTTTCATAGTTATCAAACATAGTATCAAAGTTGTTTGCGCCTATGAGCATTACTGCCACCTTAGGCTTTAAATCATAAACTGATACTTTAAGACGTTTTTCAAGACCAAAGGTCGTTTCACCACCGATTCCACGATTAAGAACAAGATACTGTGGATAGTATTTTTCAAGATTGTATCCGTCGGTAAGGCTGTCGCCAAGAAATGCAACATCCACCTCATAGTCATCATATTTTTCGTTTTCGTCTATATACATAGCAATCTTTGTGTCATAATACTCTTGCATCGCTTTTAATAATTGATCCTTCTCTCGTTTTTGTGGCAATGCCACAGCAAAAAGATATGTAAGACTTATCCCTATAGCCAACAAAACAGACAGCGCTATCGCGGTAATAACAGTCTTTCTTTTTTGGATCATAAAAAATACCCCTCCAAATTATTCATCATCCTGAAAATCGATCTGCAAATTCTTATTTATCAATGACTTTATTATAACATAAAATTAACTTTAATTCAATTTGTTTTACGTAGGTAGAAGAAAACTCGACTTTTCACAAGTCGAGTTTTATAAAATATTCAATTAAAATCCCTAAAAGTGATGCCCTTAACCACTACGCTTTTTTTGTAAGTTTAATATAAAACTTCTACCCCATCTGGGGCTTTAACGACGGTATCAACGCTACCGTCTATTTTTTTAGTATGTTTTACGTAAATATTGCCGTAAGGCGTGGGAACTGTGCCTTCAACCATGTTTAAGGTTGATAAATGCGGTTTAACGGTAAAACGCTTTCTACCAACGCCAATAGGTTTAACACCTAAAACGGTTTCGATTAAATAAGCAACTACGCCCGACGACCAACCGTGGCAAAAACTATGCCTAAAACCTTGATAGCAAAACTTACCCTTATCGCCGTGGATATCAACCTTGCCTTTAACGGGCATTTCGTCTATACGAGAAGCGTTTTGTAACCAAGATAAATCGAAATCTTCCCAAAAAGAGGTTGCACCTACTGAAAGCATACCACCGTAATAATCTTTAAGCGATTTTAAGGCATAGTCGTGTTCACCAAACTCTGCCAGACCACTTAAAATAAAGTACGACATAAAAGTAGACATACTTGCATCAGATTTTAATTCTTGTAAAACGTTTTTAGAAGTATCGCCTGCAAAAACGCCAAGCCCAGCGATTTGCTTAAACGCTTTGACGGTTGGCTTGTTTTTAGAAAGCCTATTTAAGACGTCGTCTATTAAAGAAACGTCTTCGTTAATTAAAAGGAACAACTCTTTAATCTTATTAAAGCAAATCTTAGTTAAGTAATATACGCCTGAAAGCTCGTCCTGCTGTTTAATTAAAACTTCTTCTTTAGATAAATTTTTATCGTAATCACTATGCGGATGCGACGGCCAATCGATAAAGTTGTGGTGAAAATTTGTAGTGCCGTCATTACTAACCAAATTAGACACCTGCTTTACTATACCTTTGGCGTAAGGTAACATTTCGTAAACGGCATCTAAATTACCTGTGGTAAAATAATGCTCCACGTAGATAATAAGCCACCAAAGTGAATACATAGGTATAGTACCTACCCAGTATGGCAAAGGAGTTTCTTCCATAGCGAACTTTAACGAGTTATATGTTTCATCTACCTTAGAAAACAAATTGATAGCTGCGCGCATTTCGGGATATAAATCGCCAATCCACACTAACCTATCACGCTTAATGCCATCCCAAAAATATCCATTTTGCATACATAAACGCAAAGTATATGCGGCTGTATCAAAAATATCGTTAAGTAGTTTATCGTCAGAATTAAAGCTACCGTCATACGGGGTTTTTAAAATATCTACCGCAGAAACTATACATTTAATCTGAATATCTGCATCTTCACTTAAGCTATCTATACGGATAAACCTAAAACCTGTTTGACCAAAAATATTATCCGCCATAGACGATAAATTAACGTTAAAATCCCTTGGACTATGGTCGTTACAAGCGCCACGCTCGCCAAGTTCTGCCAAAGTTTCTGAAACAGATTCACCAAAACGAATTCTAACGGCAGAGGCTTGTTTGTTTAAAATATGCGTTATTATCCTAACACCACCTTGAAGTTCTTTACCAAAGTCTAAAATGATTGAGCATTTGCCCTTTAACACGGTTAATTCCGTTTGATAAAGCCCCGTTTGCAAGGTTTTTTTATTTAATAAAAAATCTACGCCTAAAATATTGCCTTCGCTATAAACAATCTTTGACGGAAAAATATAATCGTAATTAAGCATAATATCCTCCTAAAAATATTATAGCATAATTATAGCATAATTTTTTAAGCCATACAATAAATGTTTTTGCGATATCTGCTTACAATAAACCTTTTTTAGCGAAATCCCACCTTAATAAAAACTACTTTTTATTTTTTTTATAATTAAGCCAAATACCGTCTTGTGGTAAAATTATCGCTTTAAATAACTTATAATCGGTTAAAGGCGCAGTTCTGTTAGTAAAAAGCGGCTTGCCCTTTTCACCCCCGACAAAGGGGCAAACTACCAAACTTAACTCGTCAATAACACCGGCATCTAAAAACAATGCGTCGGTAAGGCCACCACCCTCAAGCATAAGTTTATTTATACCGAAAAACGCAACAAGTTTATTATTAAGCATTTCTACGTCGATACTATCTTTACCACAAACAATATAAGAAACACCTTTTGACTTTAAAAAGTTGGTGTAACCTTTAGGCACGTTTTCGGTAATAACTTCTATAATATGCGCGTTATCATAACCCACGTCCTCGTCATGTAAAACGTCGCTTTCCCAGTTTAATCTGCCGTGTGGGTCAATTGCTACTGCATAATAAGGATGCCTTTTTGCGACGTAATCACAAAAATCATCTAAACTATCCTTAAAAGGCGTCAAATCGGGCGCAATGCCTTTGGTAAAACTACCTTCCATCGTAACACGCCCACATAAATAAGCGTCGGCTTTGTAGTTACGGTTAATTTTATAATACTCTTCACAAAGGGACTCACCTTTTTTAGTAGATAAAAAATCCCCAGTAATATCGCCCTCGATAGAAGTAAGCATATGTAAAATTATGTAAGGTTTAGCCATAAATAACTCCTTTATACAAAAAACGGCAGTATACGTGTACGTCTTTTTTAATTAAACTAAATAATCTAAAAGTGCTTGACAGCCTATCACTATATCATTATAAGCGATATCAAATCTATTTGTAAAATAAGGATCTCTAACAGACTTATCGCTACCGGCAAAAGATAATAGCGTTTTAACTTTACTATCCTTATCACCATTAAAAATTTCAATCGCATCGCGAACGTTATTACTATCCATACAAACAAACAGGTCGTAATTAGGGTAATCTTTAATAGTTAATTTGCACGCGCGTTTATCCCCACCCGTTAAGCCGTGTTTGTTAAGTTCCTTTTCCGCTGGGGGATATATGGGGTTACCGATGTTTTTATAAATTTCATCATAACTGGTTGCCGACGAACTTACCGTATAGCCTTTTAGCCCTTTTTTGTTAAGCATATCTTTAAAAACAACTTCCGCCATAGGAGAACGGCATATATTACCAAGACATACAAACATAATTTTAGTGGGTTTACTCATAAAGTCATCTCCTAAATTAAATCACGTTTATTTTAACATGGATTTGTTTTTTTTACAATATTATTTTAAAATTTCCCACTTTTAATTTTTATTAAAAACATTGAAATTTACTTTTTTATTTGGTATAATGTTTGTAAAATAAAGGATAGATTTTATGTATAATTTTTTTATTGACGACATTAACGATAATTTGCCGGAATACCGTATAACGGGGTCGGATTTTAACCATATTAAAAACGTTTTGCGCTTTAAAAAGAGTGATAAACTTTTAGTTAGCGTGCTGGGTAAATCGCATTTGTGTGAGATTAAAGAGTTTACCGATAGCGAAGTTATCTGTAACGTAATAGCACATAATTATTGTGATATGGAATTACCTATTAATTTAGCGCTTTTTCAAGGATTACCTAAGGGAGATAAGTTAGAGCTTATTATACAAAAAACCGTTGAACTTGGCATAAACGAAATTTACCCTGTGGAAATGAAGCGTTCGGTAGTAAAAATTGAAGAAAAGAAGAAAAAGTCTAAAACCGAGCGTTGGCAAGCGATTGCAGAGGCTGGCGCAAAGCAATCTAAACGAAACGTTATACCCAAAATACACGAGCCTGTAAGTTATAAAAACGCATTAACCGTACTTAGTGGTTACGACTTAATTATTGTGCCGTATGAAAATAAAGACGGTATGCAGTCTACCCTAAACCTACTTAAAAAGATAAAAAAGGGCGATAAGGTAGCCATTGTGATAGGCCCTGAAGGTGGGTTTGAAGATACCGAGATAGAAGACGTGTTAAAAATCGGTGGCGAAACTTGTTCGCTTGGAAATAGGATTTTACGTACCGAAACGGCGTCGATTACTGCAGTTTCGATGTGCATGCTATATAGTGAAATCGTTTTAGAAAAATAAAATTACAAGTATAAATCATATAGAGAAGGAGAGATTATGATTACCTTAAAAACAGTTAGTTATCTTGAAAAAATTATGCCGTATAGCGAGCCTAAAGAGATTGAAAGCCGTAACGTTGTTTTTAAAAACGGCAAATTACACTTTCAAATTGCTATGCACAACGATACCCCGTGGCTTAACTGGTGCAACACCTTACGTATTGACGGTGATTTAAAAGATAACGTAACCGTTAGGACTGTTGAACTTATTGCCGGCACTAACGTACCCCATGAGTATGACGATTATTATTTATCACACGACGTGGGCGTATTCCCCGACCTTTTAAAGCCGTTAGATAACCTTGGTATCAGTATACCTGGTAAGGGCTGGAAGTCTGTTTGGATTACCGTTGACAACTTAGAAAACGTAAACGCTGGTATTTACCCCTTAACTTTTACCCTTATCAACTGTGAAGGCGTTGAACACGGCTCAATTACGTACGAAGTAGAAGTTTTAGATGAGGTTTTACCCGAATTAACCCTACCCGTAACCAACTGGATGCATTACGACTGTATTAGCGAAAAACATAACGTTGAACTTTTTACCGACGGGTTTTACGATATTTTTGATAAATACTTATCTAAGTATACCGAATTTGGCAACACCATGCTTTTAGTTCCGTTATTTACACCCCCGCTTGATACTGCCGTTGGTTTTGAACGTCAAACGGCGCAACTTATTGATATTACCGTTAAAGGCGACGAGTATGAATTCAATTTTGAGCCATTACATAGGTTTATCGATTTTATTTTAGCCCGTGGCGTTAAATATTTGGAATTTTCACACCTGTTTACACAATGGGGTGGTAAATTCTGCCCGAAAATCGTGGCTAACGTAAACGGCAAAGTAGAACGCATCTTTGGTTGGAAAGATGACTCTGACGGCGAGAGATATACTGCCTTCTTAACGGCGTTTTTACCTAAACTTGTTGAAAAAATTAACGAGTGGGGTATTAAAGATATATCGTACTTCCACTTAACCGACGAACCTAATATTAACAATATCGAAAAGTATACCTACTGCCGTAACATAGTTAAAAAGTTTATTGGCGATATCCCCACGATGGACGCTTTAAGCGATTATGAGTTTTATAAAAAAGGGCTTGTAGATATACCTGTTTCTTGCATAAACCACTACCAAGATTTTGCGGATAATAACGTTGAAAACGTTTTTGCATACTATTGTTGTAACCCCACCAACCAGTATTACTGTAACCGCTTTTTAAATATGCCGCTTCAACGTGCAAGGGTTTGTGGCTTTGCTTTATACCAAACCAACGCCAAAGGCTTTTTACATTGGGGCTTTAACTACTATAACACAAACCTATCGTTAGAAAAGTTTAACCCATATGAAGATTCTTCCTTAGCAGGTTCTTACCCAGCAGGCGATGGCTATATAGTATACCCAACTAAAGACGACTTATTATACTCTAACCGTGCGTACGCTATTGCCGACGGCTTTAACGACTATAGACTTTGCAAAAAATGCGAAAGCATTATCGGTAGAGAAGAAACCAAAAAGATATTATCATCTTACGGGTTTGAAAGTTACAACGTTTACCCGCGTAGCATAAGCGCACACGAAGAAGCCCGCAAAGCGTTGATTAACGTAGTGTTAAACAATAAAAAATAACTACAAAATAAAAAAGACCACCAAAAAAGGGTCTTTTTTATTTTGTAAAAATTACTGTTTTGTTGTTTTTTGTTTTGCACAAACAGGGCAACCATGTCCACTATTTCTACTGTTGATTGAAGTTTTCCACTCGTGACCTTTGCTACACTTCCACCATACTTTTTTACCACTACCAGCAGTAAAATCTTCTGGGTTGGTGTCGTTTTTCTCATAGTTCCACTCTTTGGCAAGTTTTGGGTTAACTGTGACTAAATCATTAACGCCAACAACGACTTTTCGCCCTGCACACACAGGACATCCTGTTCCTTTGTTTCTATCGGCTATTATAGCATCCCATTCGTATCCATCTTTGCTACATCTCCACCAAACTTTTTTGTTGCTATTTGCAGCAACGCCTTCTGGCTTTGAATTGCCGTTCTTCTCATAATTCCATTCCTTGGCAAGTTTAGGGTTAACTGTGGCTAAATCGTTAACCCCTACAAGGACTTTTTTCCCAGCACAAACAGGACAACCTGTACCGTTGTTTCTTTTTATAATAGTTGCCTGCCATTCATGGCCTTTACTACATTTCCACCAAACCTTTTTTCCACTACCAGCAATAAAACCTTCTGGTTTTGAATTACTATTTTTATCATAGTTCCACTCTTTAGCAAGTTCTGGATTAACTGTTGCTAAATCATTAACACCAACAAGGACTTTTTTTCCTGCGCAAACAGGACAACCACGACCATTATTCCTATTGGCTACTGTAGACTGCCATTCGTGACCTTTACTACATCTCCACCAAACTTTTTTGTTGCTATTTGCAGTAACGCCTTCTGGCTTTGAATTGCCATTCTTCTCATAATTCCATTCTTTGGCAAGTTTAGGGTTAACCGTGGCTAAATCGTTAAAACCTGCAAGGACTTTATGCCCAGAACAATATGGACAGCCATCCCCATTGTTCCTATTGATTATCGTTTCTTCCCATTCATGATTCTCGCTACATCTCCACCAAACTTTTTTATTACTATTTGGTAAAAAGTTTTCTGGTTTTAAATTGCCGTTTTTCTCGTAATTCCATTCTTTGGCAAGTTCTGGGTTAAGCACTAAAAGTGAATTGGCTTTCTCGCTATATTCACGTAAATTTTCTATTTCTATTGCATCTCTTTTTAAATCAACGTCTACGTTAGTTTCAAGTATTATAGATAGAATTTTTTTGATAACGTTAGAAAGTTCTTTTTGGTTTTTATCAATAACAAAATCTATTGACGTATCGTTTAATACAGGCAAACCTTCTCTTATACGATAAAGTTGTATGCCATCTCTTTTACAATTTAAGTTTTTATCTAAATCTTTTTTTGCTTTATTTTTATGCCAAAGATTACCATCATACTCAATAGCAATTTTTTTTGACGGAATATATATATCTAACTCGTACCCTTTTTCTTTATATAAATGAATTGCTTTTAAGCCATTTTTTTCAAGATAATATAAAATAGCATATTCTGGTAAAGAAGTTGTTTTATCTAAACTACAAACAGGACAGCCACGACCATTATTCCTATGGGCTATTGTAGACTGCCATTCGTGACCTTTACTACATCTCCACCAAACTTTTTTACCACTACCAGCAGTAACGACTTCTGGCTTTGAATTGCCGTTTTTCTCATAATTCCATTCTTTGGCAAGTTGTGGGTTCACTGTTGCTAAATCGTTAATACCTACAAGGACTTTTTTTCCAGCACAAACAGGGCATCCTGTTCCTTTGTTTCTAGCGGCTATTATAGCATCCCATTCGTATCCATCTTTGCTACACTTCCACCACGCTTTTCTACCACTACCACAAGTTAACTTTTTTGGGTCTAAACCCAAATTGTTATTCTTTTCCCAATTCCATTCAGCCATTAAGGCAGGGTTATCTATTAAATACTTTTTTTCGTCTTTATTACCCATAAATATCACCAAAAATAGATTATATAAAAATTATAACATACATTTAACATAAACACAAGATATAAAAACAAGTAATCTAGGCGGCTGGATGCTGGCTTACGCCAGGACGTAAACGCCGAACCTTGGTTCTCATACAAAACAGTCATCCCTGCCACACAAAAAAAGCACCTTTTGATAGGTGCTTTTGTTTGGCAGGGGTGGCTGGATTCGAACCAACGAATAACGGAGTCAGAGTCCGTGGCCTTACCGCTTGGCGACACCCCTATATTAAATTTACTTGCCGTTTTATATCGGTTTTTAATATATTAGCATTTTTATTTTAAAATGACAAGCAAATTTCTATAAAAATTAAGTTTAAAAGTTTTTGTTAAAAACGCGCTAAATTAGTAAAAAGCGCGTTTAAAACCATTTAACTTTACGAAAGCATTGACTTTGCTCTCTTTTTGCCGACCCTTACGATATCTTCCTTAACGTATTTGGAATCAGCACCACCGTTTACGTACATAAAGTAAAAGCCTTCTGGATTGACAAAAAGAACTTCTTCATAACCGGTGGGATCGCCGTAGTAACCATAAGTATCTTTTTTTACTACGGTGGAAGTTTCGGTATCGTATACTTTACCGCAAATAATCTTCTTCATAACCGTCTCCTTTATAATAATATTTTTATATTTTTTGTTTAATTTATTGAAATTTTATCACTAAACTAATAAACTGTCAAACATTTTTAATTATAAACCCGTTATGCTTACTAGTAGATACATGAGCGGTATCGTCGCTACTGAAACAAGCGTCGCAAGTAGTACCGAAACGCTTGCCATATGGGGTTGATTGCCATACTGCTCTGAAAAAAGTAGCGTTTGCGTCGCCGTAGGCATACAAAACTCAAAAAATATTGCCCATTTGATGAGTTCAGGCACTTTAAGTAAAACGCAAATAAAGAACGCCAAAAGCGGCATCACAACAAGTTTTAACGTTGAAGATAAATAAGCATAACCGTTTAAAAACAAGTCTTTAATCTTGATTTCAGCAAGGCGTAAGCCTAAAATAATCATTGATAATGGGGTAACAAGTTCACCCAAATAATTTGCGCTAACAAAGATTTTTTTGAACATCTCGTTGACAAAAGAGCCTTCTGCCCCGATTGCAGTAATAGGTTTTTTTAATATTAAAAATAGTGGTAAAGAAACCAAAAGGGCGATAAACGGTGGGTTTATAAAGGCTTTTTTTGGACTTATAAACTTTTTATCACGCGTGATAAAAAATATACCAACAGTCCAACTAAACGCGTTAAACACCGCAATAACTACTGCGCCGTACATAAGTGGTTTTGACGACGTACTTCCGAATAGCGTTTGTAAAAACGGTAAACCCATAAAGCCACAGTTGCCAAAAATACTTGCAAATGAAACTATACGCAATTTTTCGTTATTAGACGACTTTTTATAAAATAAGCCGAAAATTAAAGCTATCATAATGGCGTGTACTAATATTGCAAGCCCTGCTACGATTAAAAGTTCGTTAACGATAGTGGCATCGTACGCGCATTTTTGAAAACTTGTAAACGTAAGCATTGGTTGACCAATGAATAAAAGCACGGAAGTTAAAACTTTGGTAGCGTTTTCGGGTAAAAGTTTTAACTTACCTAAAATTACGCCTGGTACAGCCAACAAAACCAAAGATAAAACGCTTAATAATACGTCTGAAAACTGAAAATCCATTATATAAACTCCTCCACGCATAAATCGTTAGGGAATAATGCCCCACCCTTTTTGACGCATAAATACAGCGCAGCGGTATCGTATCTTGCGTCGTGGCTTTGATTTACGCTACCATATAAACGGCGTTCGGTATCCATTACGTCTTGCTCGGTAATGTTTAAAAAAGCACATAACTCTGTAAGTTTTGGATACTTATATCCCACACCCCTGCTACGTGGAAGTTTACACACGCAGACAGAAGACTTCATCGAGCAAAACTCCTTATTATACTTAAAAGTAGCGTTGGCGTTTTTAAACTCCGCCCGCATAAAATTAAGGTCAAAATCTACGTTGTGCGCGACGATTAAGTCTGCCGAAGCAAAATCACAAGAAATCTCTTTAATACTATCGATAAACCTTTTACCACCAGATAAACGGAATAAATCTGCAACCGAAAAGCCGTGCACTAAGTACGCGGAATATTCCACGTTGTCCACGGTGAAGAAAAAATTTTTGCCATAAGTCCCTAAACCGTCTTCTACGATATAAGATAATTGACAAATATTACCTGGATGCAAACCAGTTGTTTCAGTATCGAAGTATATTACCATAATAATATAATTATATATTTAAACTAAACGTTTATCAATTAATAAAGGGCAAAACTAACGCTTTGCCCTTAAAATTTTACTCTGCAAAAATGTTTGCTAAACGATCTTCATTGATAGAGATTTTGCTATTGTCTTTAGCGGAATAGAAATCGTTCATCTTAATTTGTGTAACTTTTGCCGTAGTAGAGTTAGCAGTTACAACTTGTTGGAAGGTGTAAAGATAACTATCTTCATATTCGGAAACGTCGCCGTCACGAATTGCTAAAAGCATATCGTTATAGATATTTGCCCAGTTTTTAGAGCCTTCTTCAGCGTTAAGATAATCAACTAAAGTTGCGTAAGAAGTAGCGCTTACAACTTCTGAGAAGAATATTACGTGGTAACCATAGTCAGTACCAACGATAACGTAACTAGATTTACCACAAGCCATTAATGCCCTTGCTGCTGCAGCGAATTCATCAACGTAAGTTTCGGTGCCGTTTTCAGTTTTGGGGCTTACTGCGTAACCTTTGTAGGTATTAAGTGAGCCGGGGTCGGTAGAGTAAGCAAATAAAAGCTCGTTAATCTTTTCGTCCCATTCATCAACGGAAGCAGAACTATTTACTAATTTATATACTGGGATACCATCGATAGAAGTGCTAGAACCAGTTTGGGTTGCACCGTAAAGATAATTATCCATTATATCAATAAATTGAGCAAACGTCTTTGTGTTAGCTTTAGCAGTGTACTTAGGTGCGTAGTCTTCTACGTAATCGGTTTCGCCAGAAACTTTATACTTAAAGTAAGAACCTTTTTCGTCAGTTAAAAGTTCACTTACGTAGGTCTTACCATCTTCAACCTCGTTAATCCACTTAACGTCGCCGTCAAAGGGAAGCGTATCGGTTGCAAGTGCGTAGTCGTTTAAGAATTTTTTGGTAGCAAAATCAAAATCGTAACCAGCGGTAATCCAAGTATCACGTAAATCCTTAACGTAAGTATTGTTTAGTACAGCGTTTCTTTGAGCCCTATAATCAGCCTCGGTCATAGCGTTAGTAACGTCTTCATAATCTGCTTTAATTTCAGCAATCTTAGCTGATTGAACGTTATCTAAACCAAGTAAGAGGTTGTATACGTAGGAGTAACCTGTGAAAGGATTATAAACGACCGGCTTAGCAGCGGTTGCTGCGGATAAAGCTTCGTAATAAGACGAATCAGTCGTATCAGCGTTTGCTTGATCAGCATACATCTTAGCGTAGTCTGCAGCAATTGCGTCGAAAGAAACTGTCTTATAATAATCGTATGCAAGATATGCGTCGTATTTGGTAATTAAAAGTTCAACCTTTTGTTCTTTAAGGCTTTGCTTAAAGTAATCGGTATCAAGAACGCTATCGGTAGCCCAGTTAAAGTTAGCATCGATGTAACCAGAAATTTCCATACTCTTTAAGAGCTTATAATAAGCGTTTCTTCTTTCAGTGGTGGAATCTTCACTACCTTGAGCGTAACTACCGGTTTGAACGCCCTTTTCAACGTAAGCAGCCATCTCGCCAACAGTAAGCTCGTGTGCATATACGGTTGCGCCTGTAGGTGCAGTCCTTACGGTAGGTTTAAAAGATTCTTCCTCAGTAGAAGTTTCGTCTTCTTCTAAGAAACTATCAATTGAATCGTTTACAGATTTAGTGATAGTATATTCAGCCTCAACGATTTCATCTGCGGTTAAATATCTATCAACGTTCCAAACGTCGGTGATAGATGCGTTAAGGTCTTTATAATCAGCACCTAAGCTATTAAAATAATTCATAGCGTTTTGAGCGTAAACTTTGCTTTGAATCATAGTTTCTAAAATAGCGTCGGCAGCTTCTTCCATAGTATAGCCATAATAGTAAACGTAAGTGGGCGCATAGGTATAGAAAAGGTTTAATAATTGTTGGTTGGTAATCTTTTCTTCAGGAGCGCCGTCGTATACCTTAACGGTAGCGATAACCTGCTCGTTAACTTTGTCGTGGTCTACGGTGACAAGGTCGCACGCAGCCATAGAAGCCGTCATTACGATTGCCAAAATAAACGTGATGAATTTAAGTAAGGTCTTCTTCATATAAAACTCCAAGTTAATATTTTGTGCATCCGCTTACGCGGGGAAAAAACACGTCAATCCATTAGATTATAATATATTTAAAGATAAAAAGCAATAGTTTGAAAATGATTTTTTACTTAAATTTGTTCAAAAAACCCAACTTTTTATCTTATTTTAAGGCTAATGCCAAAAAATTAAGGGTGGTTTTTAAAAGTTCGCCGTCGGTTTTGTTGGTGCGGAGTATCTTTATACCGATATTTTCGCTTGCGATAAAGCTTGCAAAAGGCGTGTTATCTATGGCGTAAAAGATATTTTCATTTTGGACTGCCATTAAATTTTCAAACCCAAAATAAACGCCGTTTTTATCATAGATAAACCTTTTTGCCTTGATGCGTTTGGCAAGCGCTTTTATTAAGGAAACGTAAACCAAATTTTTAACTTCTTTAGGAACGGTGCCGTAAGTATCGGCAAGGGTTTCTAAAAGTTCGTCCGCGCGGGACTTGGATTCGATTTCGGCAATCTCTTTATAAGCATCCATCCTACCGCTTTGCGACTCGATATAGTGGTCTGGTATATAAGCGGAAAGTCTTGCGTCCATCTCTAACGGGACAGTTTCAGGTACGCCTTCCATTTCCTCTTTAAGAAGTTTAGAGTAAAGCTCGTACCCGATTTTATCCATATGTCCGTGTTGCTCTACACCCAAAATATTGCCTGCGCCACGAATCTCTAAATCGCGCATAGCAATTTTAAAGCCACTGCCCATTTCGGTAAATTCCATTATCGCAGACAGGCGTTTATAAGCGACGTCGGATAAAACCTTATCCTTTTTAAAGGTAAAATACGCGTGTGCTAAACGGTTGCTTCTACCTACCCTGCCACGTAATTGATACAAGGTTGAAAGCCCTAATTTATCAGCATCGATAACTATAATAGTGTTTGCCCTAGGTAAATCAATGCCGTTTTCTATAATAGTGGTAGCAAGTAAAACGTCGGTAGCGCCACTATAAAAAGCGTTGACGTTTTTTTCCAACTCGGTTTCAGCCATTTGACCATGTGCTACGGTTATTTTTACCTTTGGTAAAAGTTTTTGCAATTTATCGGCAAAAGTATAAATACTTTCTACACGGTTATATAAAATAAACGTCTGCCCACCACGGGCGTATTCCCTAGAAACCGCATCAAAAAGCAAAGCGTCCGTTTCTTCAGTAACGTATGTTTGCACAGGCAACCTTTCTTTAGGCGGTGTATTTATAGTGCTTATATCCCTAATACCAGAAAGCGACATATGAAGCGTCCTAGGTATCGGCGTTGCGGTAAGCGTTAAAGTATCGACGTTCTTTTTAAGTAGTTTGATTTTTTCTTTATGCTCTACGCCAAAACGTTGTTCTTCGTCCAAAACGAGTAAACCTAAATCGTTAAAAGCGACGTCTTTACTTAAAAGCCTATGTGTGCCGATGATAAAATCCACTTGACCGTTTTTTAACTTTTCTAAAACTTCAGCTTGTTGTTTTTTAGTTTTAAATCTATCTAAAGATTCTATTTTAATACCAAAGTCCTCAAAACGCTTTAACGCGTTTTTATAATGCTGCTCTGCCAAAATAGTTGTAGGGGCAAGTAAAGCCACCTGTTTGCCGTCGGCAACCGCCCTAAATACTGCACGAAAAGCAACTTCCGTCTTGCCAAAGCCAACGTCACCACAAATAAGCCTATCCATAACCTTACGGCTACACATATCCCGAGTGATATCTTCAGATGCAGTAATTTGGTCGGGGGTTTCCTCAAAACCACAAGCACTATCAAAAATTGTTTGAAGTTCTGTATCTTCCGTAAAAGCATGACCGACACGTTCGGAACGCTCTTTGTAAAGTTGTTTTAAATCAAACGATAATTTGCGTAAACTTTCTTTAACGCGATTTTTAACCCTTTCAAAATCTTTGCCACCTAATCTAGAAAGTTTAGGCTCTTTGTCGCTACCGACGTATTTGGTAAGCGAATCTAACTGTTCTACAGGCACGTATAAAACCGCACCGCCCAAATAACTTACCGCGACGTAATCTTTAGTGCCAAAAGTCGTAGTTAACTTTTTAGTGCCTAAAACCTTGCCGACACCATGAACTTCGTGTACGGCGTAATCCCCTGCTTCAGGAGCGGAAAAGAATAAATTTTTTTTGCTTTTTTTAGCTTTTGGTTTAATCTTGCTAAATACGTCCGAATACCCTATGACGGCGAACTTCTCATCATGATAAATAAAACCATGTAAAAGCGACCCCGTTACTATACTTGCACGGCTTTTTGATAATATTACACCTTCGCTATAAAAGGTATCGTTAAGCCTTAAAACACGTTCTTCCGTATCGCAACAAAGCATAACTTTATAGCCGGAATTTAACCAGTTTAAAACGTCGTCGACAAGTTCTTTAGTCTTGCCGTGATATTTTGGTGCGGGCATCGCCGAAATAGAATAAAGCTTAAGTGAAGTGAAAAACTTTGCATCGGTTACTAGCGATAATAAAGCCAGTTGCTTTTTTCCGTCGTTTAACTTATTTAAAAGCAGGTTCTTATCGACCATTTGATCTTTTGCAAAGGAGAAAACTTCACCTGATTTATATAAGGCGTTAAAACGCTCGCTATGTTCTTTATACAAAGCCTCAAAAACTTCGTACAGTTGTTTAGGCTCACTATAAACTATGCCGTCAAAATGGGCTAAATCGGTAATAATGCCACTGTTTTTTAATAACGGCGTTATTGCGTTAAGTGATGAATACGCATTATTATCTAAAGCGGTTAAAATATCATCGGTAAATGAAAAAAACCGCATACTATCGTCGCCTTTAAAGGTTTTACGTTCTTGTAAAATTTTATTTTTTAACTCACCCCGTTCGGTATCGTCTATAATAATATCCGTCGCAGAAGTAACCGTTATATCATTTAGTAAAGATAACGTTTTACCCGTTTCCACGTCAAAGGTTTTAATCCTTTCAATTTCATCACCAAAAAAATCAATCCTAACGGGGTTATCGCTGTTAATGGGATAAATATCTAAAATATCGCCACGCAAGGAAAAACTACCCTTAAAATCGCAAGAATCACTACGCACGTACCCCGCCGTTACGAGATTTTTTAAGATAAAATCACGCTCGTACTCGTTGTTTTTTATAAACTTAACGTAAGGTAAACTTTTGGGATAAATTTGCGTAAGCGCGCGTATTGTTATTACCGCGATATCCGCACCTTCGTTTAATAGGGAGTGTATTGCCGATATACGTTTAAACTCTGTTTCTTTAGAAAGTGCTTTTACCGTAAATAAGACTTCTTCTTTATCAGGGATTGCGATAACCTTTTTATCAGTTAGTGCTGAAATTTGTTCCACCGCTTCGCTTAACTCTAAAAAGTCTTTTACAACAAAAAGCGTCCTACCAGGAAGGTACGATACAAGATGGCATCTACCAGAAAACGGCAGTCCAAAAGCCGACGTGGGGACACCACGCCGGTAGTCGTCGTACACGTCCTTAATAGGACCTATAAAAACGTTCGGGTTTAGTTCGCTTTTAAGTAAAGCCATTTTACCGACCTTTCCCCATACATGACGCAAAAAAACGCATACGGGGTATATATTTACGGCAATACGTTGCCGTTATACGTCCTCATAACGTATTCAAAATCTTTGCCGTTAGCAAAGTCTTCTATTGCTAAGGCAACCTTATCAATTACCTTTTTAAATAAATCTTTATCTTCAGACGGTATACCCGATAAAACGTAGTTTAATAAAACTATATTTTTATTATCGGGGTTAAAACCTATACGGATACGCTTGAAATCTTCCGTACCTAAGTTTTTAACAATATTACGCATACCGTTGTGCGTCCCTGCCGAGCCGTTTGCCCTGATACGTATTGCACCTTTTTTAAGGTCAAAATCGTCGTAAACGACTAAAATATCTTCCGGCGCAATCTTATAGTAAGACGCAAGCGCCAAAACGCTTTCCCCACTTAAGTTCATATAAGTTTGGGGTTTTGCAAAAAGGACTTTTTCCGTACCAAAAAAGCAAGACCCCACAAGCGCCTTACAACTATCTTTATTAACGTAAAAACCCACCTTATCTGCAACGGCGTCAATAACCATAAATCCTAAATTGTGAAAGGTGTTTTTATATTCTTTATCGGGATTACCGAGACCTACAACTAACTTCATACTTTGATAAATAAAGAGCCGATAGATAAAACCGGCTCTCTTTTGCATTAATAAATTTCGGATAAAGATTTGTCTTTAAAGAGTTGGTTAATTGCCTTTGCAAAGTAAGGAGCAACTGACAATTCTTTAATCTTAGGACATTGTTTAACGTGTTCAGGAAGATGGATGGTGTCTAAAACAACGATTTCAGAAATACAAGAATTAGTAAGTCTATCGATTGCCGGACCACTTAAAACCCCGTGTGAACAGCATGCGTAAACGGCTTTTGCACCGTTATTTTTTAAAGCTTCAGCACCTTGAACGATTGTACCAGCGGTATCAATCATATCGTCAAGCATAAGACAAATTTTACCTTCAATATCGCCGATAACGTTCATAACTTCCATAACGTTTGCTTTAGGACGACGCTTGTCTACAATAGCAAGGGGTAACCCTAAATCGGTAGCAAAGCTTCTTGCCCTGCCAACTGAACCAACGTCGGGTGAAACTACAACGTAATCGTCAGGGTTATCTTTGATTAACTCTTTATAATAATTGCAAAGGATTTTTGCGCCGTAAAGATGATTTACAGGAATATCGAAAAAGCCTTGAATTTGCGGAGCGTGAAGATCTAACGTAACTAAACTATCGATACCAGCGGTCTCGATCATGTTAGCAACAAGTTTTGCAGTAATCGGATCACGAGGTCTAGCTTTTCTATCTTGTCTAGCATAGCCGAAATACGGAACAACTGCCGTAATTTTAGCTGCGGATGCCCTCTTTAATGCGTCAACCATAATTAAAAGTTCCATAAGGTTGTTGTTAACGGGGGCAGAAGTAGATTGAATAACGAATACGTCTTTACCACGAACGGTTTCAGGTATGGTTACACTGATTTCGCCATCGGAGAAAGTCTTTACTTCAGCATCGCTGATTTTTGTGCCAAGTTCTTTAGCAATTGCTTCTGCTAATGGTTTGTTGGAATTACCTGCAAATAACGCAATGGAATTACCGTGTGAATTCATTTTAAGTAAACCTCGCTTTTGTATTTAATTACTATACTTATATTATAAACTATTATTTAAAATAGTCAAGGGCTTTACCCTAAAACTTGACTACATTTTTGATATCATTTAGTTTTTTACCCGCGTTTTGACTTAAAATAGTTTTTTATTAACAAAGAACACTCTTCTTCCATAACACCGCCTATAAAAACTGCGTTATGGTTAAGCCCACTATCCCCTATAACGTCAAATTTTGAGCCACAAGCACCAGATTTAGGCTCGTACGCACCAAATACTATTTTTGAAATCCTAGCGTTCATAATAGCGCCCGCACACATAGGACAAGGCTCTAACGTAACGTAAATTTCAGCCCCGTCAAGCCTCCAACTTTTAAGTTTTTTGCACGCTTTACTGATTGCGATAATCTCTGCATGGGCAAGCGCGTTTTGTGAACTTTCCCTTTTATTATAACCACGTGCAATAATCACGCCGTCTTTGACGATAACAGCGCCTATAGGAACTTCGTCGCGTGATAAAGCTTTTTTGGCTTGTTCTAAAGCCTTGTTCATATAAAAATCCATCATAACTCCTTAATTAGCGTGGGCAAGACGTCTTTCACCTTTAAAAAAATCTCATCAGTATAGCTTAAATCTATCGGATGCGATAACGAATCTGACCCAACTTCTATCGTAAAAGACGGTATGCTTAAAAACTGCAAACACCAGTCTTTATAGCCACCGGCTGATGGCAAATTTACTTTAATAGCGTAACCCGTTACATCACTTATAGCCCTTGCTAAAGGATAATGCAGGTTTTGCAAAAAGGGGTTAAAAAAATCAAAATAGATTTCCTCCCCCTTACTATGAAAACTTACCGTAGCATCAGGATTAATATATTTTGTAAAAGACATAAGTGATTTAACCTCTATCTCAGAAGCTACACTTTTGCCGATATAATCCGATTTAGATAGTTTAGTTTTGTTTTGACTACCCGTCCCCCACCTTGCGGGGAAATTAGTATTTAAATCCACCCCGTTAGCGTTTGCTTTAAAATCCTTATCTAATAGGGCAATTTTAATACCGTCAATATTTATTGCAGGGGCTATATAAAGCGTACCGTTAAAGGGTAACGACTGCAAATACTTAACTGCTTTTATTAAAACACTTGTAGTAATATACTCCCTACCATGTATACCACCTTGAGCAAAAACGACGGGGTACGTCCCCTTTGAAATACAAAAATACGGTATAGGATAACCAAGTGTTGTAAAACCTAAAAAGCCTTTATCACCAGTAAAAGACGAGTAAAAGGAAAAAAGTTTTTTTATAATATCCATACTAAAAAATATGGCAATAAGTTTTTATTTGTGATAGGTTGAACCAGACTTAATCATAAAAGCGCGATAAATTTGCTCTGTAAGCATTAACCTAAATAAAGTGTGTGGAAAGGTCATATCGGAAAAGGAAATGAGTTCCGCACGGGCTTTGACGGAATTATCCAGCCCATAAGAACCACCTATAACGAAAGTTACTTCACTAAAATTGTCGGGGATATCAGTTAAAAATTTAGAGAATTTTTCGCTAGAAAACTTTTTGCCTTCAACAGCCATTGCAACGACTTTGCCTTTTAAATAGGGCAAAATTCTTTCCGCCTCGCGTTTTTTTATTATAAGTTCTTCACTAGGGGTGGGTTTTGTAAAATTTTCTTCTAAAATCTCGTAAATTTTAAAATCACAAAAGCGTGAAAGCCTTTTGCTATACTCCTCAATCCCTTGTGCAAAGTATTTTTCCTTAACCTTACCAACTGCAACAATATTGACCTTTAACATAACCCACCTAAATAAACATTAAAAGCATTACGAGCGAAAAACCACCCGCAAGTGCAAAATAAGGTAAAACGTTAGAATAATTTATTTTTACGCCTACGTTTTTACGCCCTTCAAACACAAGTATAAATACAGATAACATAAATACTATAACCCCTACGATGCATAATGGAATATTAAACAACGTCAAATTTGGGTTAATATAGTAAACCGTTATAATAACGAGGTTATTTAATAAATGCATAATAATTGCAGGAAAAATCGAACCCGACCTTATTACAATAAGTGTTAAACTAAAACCGTAAAAAAATTGATAAAACAATTGTGAAAGGCTTTTATGATATAAAGCAAACGTTAAACCTATTACGCAAGATATGATTAGGTCGTTTTTAATACCGTAACCATTTTGACCGTTATTATCTAAATAAGCGGTAATAGCAAAAAGCGCCAAACCTCTAAATAAAAGTTCTTCCCCAGTAGCGGGGGCAACCGCTAACGTTAACGCGTATAAAAAATAATCACCAAAATTATTGATGGAAATGTTAAAAGAAGCTTCAACTGAGCTAAAAACCGTTTGGTTAATATACCCTAACCCAAAAAACAGCCCAAAAAACAGCACTAAGACGTAAATTAGGTATTTAGGCTTAAACCCCTTAACGAATAAAGTATTTTTTACCCCGTTGCCATACTTATACGCAAAAAACAAAGATACCCCGATAAAGAGTAATGGCTGAACGGACTGATAAATAAATACGCCGTATGAAAATTTTTCTAATAACAGCGCCACAAAGGTAGAAAGTAAAAAACCTATTACTATGCTAACGGCTACCGTCATCGCACTTCTTTTTTTATTTAATAAATTATCCATAGATAAATAATACAATATTTTTTTAAACGTGTAAACCAATTTTGTAATTTATTTACAAAGCCTTACAATTTATAATATATTAGAATAAAAAAGGACGGATTAACCGTCCTTTAATTTTAATAATTAATTATGCGTTAGCGCCCCAAATGATATTTTCTTGAGGAACGTCGCCAAACCAGTTGCTCTTCCAATCGTCGGGTTTAGAAGTAGCTTCACACTTAATGGTGATGTTTTCGCAACCCCTAAATGCGTTAGAACCAATAGTGTTTACCGATGCTGGGATAAAAATTTCAGTAAGGCTGGTGCAGTTTTCAAATGCTAATTGACCAATTTCTTGACAGCCGTTAGGAATATCAACAACGTATAAAGCTTTATAGTCCTTGAAAGCAGTTCTACCAATTTTAATAAGAGAATCTGGGAAAATCGCTTTTTCTAACGTAGCAGACATTGCAAACGCGCTTCTTTCAATATACTTTAAGCCGTTACCAAAATCAACCTCACCAATCTGGTTGCTAGAAAATGCACTAGTACCGATAATCTCAACACTATCAGGGATAATAATTTTACCATAACCCCTGTTAGCAGTTAATAATGCGACAGTCTCGCCGTCGGTACGGCCAACTTGTTTAACTGGTAAACCATTATATTCAGAAGGAACTTCTAAAATAACGTTTTTGGTAATAACCTTTGATGCATCAAAAGCCACTACAACGTAACCATCGCCTGCTTCGTTAAGCTCGTAAGTATACTCTACATTAGAAACCTTACAAGCCATTAATGAAAAACTTAATACTACAAGCATAAGTATGCTTAAAATCTTTTTCATAGACACTCCTACAAGATAATAAGACAAAAACCCATTATCAATATATTTTTATACAAAGTAAATATATCACATTTTTTTAAAGGTGTCAAGGTTAAATATAAATTTCTATCATATATAAATTTAAAATTTATACACTTACCCAAATTTTTAGATAATCTATAGGGATTTTTAAAGACTATATACACCACTTAGCAAGAAAAAAAGCCAATCCTATTTAAAAATAAAAAAGGTCGGCGTAAACCGACCTTGATTTATTAACCTCTTGTAGAATAGTTAGGTGCTTCCTTAGTGATAGAAATATCGTGGGGATGGGATTCTAATAAACCTGCGTTTGTAATTTTTACAAATTGACCGTTGGTCCTTAAACCATCGATAGTCGGTTGACCACAGTAACCCATACCTGCGCGAATACCACCACAAAGTTGGAATACGATATCCGCAATAGTACCACGGTAAGGCACACGACCTTCAACACCTTCAGGAACTAACTTCTTAGCGCCTTCTTGGAAGTATCTATCACTAGAACCGTTGTTCATAGCAGCAATAGAACCCATACCACGGTAAACCTTGAACGAACGACCTTGGTAAATTTCGATTTCGCCAGGGGATTCTAAAGTACCAGCTAAAAGTGAACCCAACATACAAGCAGATGCGCCTGCAGCAATAGCTTTGGTGATATCGCCAGAGTATTTAATACCACCGTCGGCAATAACACGTTTGCCGTATTTTTCGGCCACTTCAGCACAATCCATAACTGCAGTAAGTTGAGGTACACCTATACCAGCAACGATACGCGTCGTACAAATTGAACCAGGACCGATACCAACTTTAACTACGTCCGCACCAGCGTCAAATAAAGCTTCAGTTGCGGCAGCCGTTGCTACGTTACCTGCGATAACTGCAAGGTTGGGGAATTTAGCCTTAACCTTTTTAACGAGTTCGATAACGTTTTTGGAGTGACCGTGGGCAGTATCGATAGCAATAATATCTACCTTAGCGGAACATAAAGATTCAATTCTTTCCATCGTATTAGCGGCAATACCTACTGCAGCGCCTGCTAAAAGCCTGCCGTTAGAGTCTTTAGCGGAGTTGGGGTATTGAATAGCCTTTTCGATATCTTTAATGGTAATTAAACCTTTTAATGCAAAATTTTCATCTACTAAGGGGAGTTTTTCAATCCTATGTTTACCTAAAATCTTTTGTGCTTCTGCTAAAGAAGTGCCAACGGGTGCGGTAACAAGATGCTCCTTAGTCATAATATTGCCAATAGGTTGGTCGAAATTATTTTCAAACCTTAAATCCCTATTAGTTAAAATACCAACGAGTTTATTATCCTTAGTAATCGGAACACCGCTAATTTTATACTTTTCCATAAGTACGAGAGCGTCCGAAACTTTATTTTCAGGACTTAAAAAGAACGGATCGGTGATAACGCCGTGTTCACTTCTTTTAACCTTGTCTACCTGTAAAGTTTGTTCTTCAATAGACATGTTTTTGTGGATCATACCAATACCACCCTCTCTTGCCATAGCAATAGCAAGTCTGGACTCGGTTACGGTATCCATAGCAGCGGACATTAACGGAATATTAAGTTTGATGCCCTTAGCGAGTTCCACCGATAAGTCTACCATATTAGGCGTTACTTGACTTGCTTGCGGTATTAAAAGCACGTCGTCAAAAGTTAAACCTTCTTTAACAATTTTACCCATAAAATTTCTCCTATAGTTTATTTACGTATCGCCGTGTGGCGAATTTTTTACTTTATCAATTAGTTTATTAATCTGCTTTTTGGTTACGCCGTAAGTTTTGTTACGTAATAATCCCGTAAAACGGCCTCTTCCCCATCGCACACAATAGTAGTTAGTAAACTTACGACTTCGGCATTAGGCGATGTTAAAACCATGCAAAGCGCATGGTAGGGGTTAAACTGCTCAAACCCCGTGCCGTAAAAGTTATCGTAAAGATATTTTGTTTTAGCGATAATATCGCTAATAGGAACACCTTCCTCATTAAGAGCAAAGATATAATTACTTAAAACATAACTTTTGTAACTGATTTCCCCACTTTGCTGGGCGTCGCAAAAAGTTAAAAACTTATCATCATCATACATTGACGGCGAGTATTTTACTATAACTGAATAATCCTCAAGCTCGTTAGCGCGATACAAAACGTCTTGGAGGTCGGATAAATCTTCACTTTTTTCATACGTTTTAATTGAATATTTAAGCGCTAATTTTTCCATACCAAACGACGTAGTTACCTTTACCATAGCGGACGGAACGAAAAAATGAAGTATTAAAAACACAACGAGTAGCACCGAAATTATCGCGCCGAGCGTTGCCGTTGCAGTTTTTGCAATGAGTTTACCCATTTAGCCCCTCCACTAAAAAGTATTTTTTCTATTTTACTAAAAAAGTAAATAAAATGCAATTGTTTTTTACCAAAAACATCAATTTTTGTTAAATAAAGCACACACCAAATGATTTTATAAAAAAATTAGTTTTTTTGAAAGTTAAAAGCGAATATCTTAAAACAAGAAAGAATATCATATAAAAAAAGGTTTTGGAGTTGTAATGAAAAAATTACTAGCAGTTTTATTAATAGTACCAATACTATTTTTAATAACGTCTTGCAAAAAGGAAGATAAGCATTTTTTAACAGACTATATATCTGAAAATCGTATAAATATTTACACCGCCCAAAGCGATTACGGCACGCTTAGCGCAGAGTTAAATAAAAGCGAAATCCCTTTAGTTAAAGACGGAATAGTTGGTGACGTCTATACTCAATTGGTTTTTAAAATACCTTTTACCGAGCCTGAAATATCTTACGAGTTACGCATAAATATTGATGGCGTCGATTATAACGAAAAATTCACTTTTGACCCAGTTACAAATAGTTTAACGGCAACTATTTACCCCGAAAGTTTTAATAAAACACAGTTTGACGCAGATATATGCCTAGCAAGTAACATATGTAAAGTAACTTTTACGTCAAAACTGACCGATGGTATAAAAAATACCGAATCGTTGTTAAAAAATTTGTACCTATCACAAAAAACATACCTTGATAATTTAACCGAAAACGGCGTATTTAACGGTGAAATTACCATTAAAATTTTACCATACAAAGATGCTTTTTATTACTACGTCGCTATAACGGATAAAAAGCTAAATACCAAAGCGATGCTATTTGATGCAGTATCTGGTGAAATACTTGCCACAAAAGATATTTTTTAAAATTATAATATAAAAAAACACCCCGTTGGCTAGTTAAACCTATTTTAATTAAACAAAAAAGGCAGTTACCTGCCTTTTTTTTACGCTGTTAAAAGATTGCCGATACCAGCGCCCGATATAGAACCGAATACGCCTTTTAACGGTTCAACTAAAAAGTTGATTTGCATAATTTTACTGTCAGCAAAAATTGATTGAAGTGCTTCAACAGGTATTTGAACGACAAGCGCGTAAATACCTAAAAACAACACGCCGTAAATAGCAATACTAACCACTAAGCCAGCAATCCTATCGATGATTTTTAAAACACCTTTAGGTTTGAAGATGGAAAGTAAAATTTTTCTTATAATTGCGCAAAGAATCCATAACACGATACCTAAACCGGCGCAAACGATAAGATAAGAGATAATTTTTACAACCAAATTACCCGCGTCAAAAGAAACCATTTCACCAACGGCGGAATTTACGCTTTCGCCAAGACCGGAAAACATCGGTGAAATAAGATCTACGAGTATAGGCGCAACAATAATCATAACGCCGATAGACGCTACTGTTAAAATATTTTTCAAACAACCGTTAGAAAAACCACCTATAAAATTAACAATGCCTACGATTAGTAAAAGCACTATCGTAACGATATCAATAATCATACCTGCTCCTAAAACCAAACTTATATTATTTATTGAAGTTATCTTTAAGTGAAACTATTTCGGATAAAACAACGCCTGTTTTAGCGTTTATCTTTTTAAAATAACCTGTTCTTAAAAATTGGAAGGGCTTATCAAACTCACCTTCAAACACGTAAGGCTCTGCCTTGCCGTTAAACACTTTTACGCTGTCGCGATTCATCCTTTCGGAAAAATCTTGACCAGGATATTCTTCATCATTTAATAAATAGCCGTATTTACGTATTTCACAATCCACAGCGGTATTAGCGTCAACCCATTGAATAACACCTTTACATTTGATACCAGAAGTATCCGAACCACTGCGAGATTCCGGCACGTAGGAACATAAAAGTTCTTTAACGCTACCGTCATCGTTAAATAAAATTTCATCACACTTAATAATATATGCGTTTTTAAGTCTTACGTAACCATCCTTTTTAAGACGGAAGTATTTTGGCGGAGGACAAATGGAAAAATCATCCGCATCAATATAGATATTTTTAGAAAACGACACGGGACGTGTAGGTTTGTTTTCTAAATTTGGATTAATTTCAAAATCAAGATCTTCTACACCGTCGTAGTTGGTAATGGTTACTTTTAGAGGTTTTAACACAGCCATAGCACGCTCTGCATTAGTGTTTAAATACTCTCTAATACAAGCCTCTAAATAACTAATTTGAACCTCTGAATTAGCCTTGCACACACCGATACGCGCGCAAAAATCCTTTAACGCTTCGGCAGGTACGCCACGGTTTCTTAAACCGGTAAGCGTGGGCATACGGGGGTCGTCCCAACCTTCAACCGAACCTTCCTCAACAAGTTTTTTAAGATATCTCTTACTCATAACAAGGTTGGTTACGTTAAGTCTAGCAAACTCTATTTGACGGGGTTTTGGGTTAAAACCTAAAGTTATGCCCACCCAGTCGTATAAAGGACGATGGTCCTCAAACTCTAACGTACAGATAGAGTGGGTTACACCCTGCATATAGTCGCATATAGGATGCGCAAAGTCGTACATCGGATAAATGCACCACTTATCGCCAGTCCTATAATGGTGTTCCCTTAAAATTCTGTAAATAACAGGGTCGCGCATGTTAATATTTGGCGACGCCATATCTATTTTAGCCCTTAAACATTTACTACCGTCGGGGTATTTGCCTAAGCGCATTTCTTCAAAGAGTTTTAAGTTTTCTTCAACCGACCTATTGCGATACGGGCTTTCTTTACCAGGTTGAGTTAAAGTACCCCTGTTTAAAGAAATTTCTTCCGGCGTCATATCGCAAACGTATGCGTTGCCAAGTTCGATTTCTTTAACGGCAAAGTTATAAATATCGTCGTAATAATCGGACGCATAGGTTATTTTATCGTAAGTAAAACCTAACCAAGCGATGTCTTTTTTAATAGCTTCAACAAATTCCACCTTTTCTTTAGAAGGGTTAGTATCGTCTAAAAATAGGTTGCACTTACCTTCGTACTTTTCTTTAATACCAAAGTTGATGCAAAGTGATTTTGCGTGACCTATGTGAAGATAACCGTTAGGTTCTGGCGGGAAACGCGTTTGTACTGCAGTAACCTTACCCGACGCCAACTCGTCATTAATAATCTGTTCAATAAAATTAGTTGCTTCCGGCATAGAAAACTCCTTTAAAGGAAAACCCAAAACGTAATGGGTATTAAATTATACTATTTATATTAGGTATTATATCACAAAAAAAGCACCGTGCAAAGTAATTTATGTAATTTAGCATTAATTTTGATTAAAATTAAGTGGTATTCAGGCTTAATTTGTTGACTAAACTGCTTTTTTGTTTTACAATTATGCTATAAAAATATTAAATAACAAAAAACGCTTTAAGCAAAATTAAAAGGACTAATTAGATTATGGAACAAAAATTGGTTGCAACAATGGATAAACTTGTAAATCTTTGTAAATCTAGGGGTATTATCTTCCCTGGTTCGGAAATTTACGGTGGTATGGGTAACACTTGGGATTACGGTCCTATCGGTGTTGAAGTTAAAAACAACATCAAGCGCGCTTGGTGGAAAAAATTTGTACAAGAAAGCGATAACTCCTTTGGCGTTGATGCAGCGATTTTGATGAACGCAAGGGTTTGGGACGCGTCTGGACACACGGCGTCTTTTAGCGACCCTAAAATGGACTGTAAATCTTGTAAATCACGCCATAGGGCTGATAACTTAATTGAAAACCACTCTAAGGGTGCAATTAACCCCGACACTATGAGTCAGGAAGAAATGCAAGATTACATCACTGCAAACGAAGTTCGTTGCCCAAATTGTGGTAACTTTAACTGGACACCTATTAGAAACTTTAACCTTATGTTCCAAACGTCAAGAGGCGTAACGGAAGATTCTACCAACACAATTTACCTCCGTCCAGAAACCGCGCAAGGTGAATTTGTTAACTTTTTAAACGTACAACGCACTACGAGGGCAAAAGTACCGTTTGGTATAGGTCAAATAGGTAAAGCGTTTAGAAACGAAATTACCCCCGGTAACTTTATTTTTAGAACTATTGAATTTGAACAAATGGAACATCAATGGTTCTGTAAAGAAGGTACTGATGAAGAATATTACGCTTATTTTAAGAAAGCCGCTTGGGACTTTTTACTTTCTATCGGCATTAAGCCTGAACATTTAAGATACAAAGACCACGACAAACTTGCGCACTATGCAAGGGCTGCTTGTGATATACAGTACCTTTTCCCGATTGGTTGGTCGGAACTTAACGGTATCCACAATAGAACTAATTACGACTTATCACGCCACCAAGAATACTCTGGTAAATCAATGCTATACACCGACCCCATCACTAACGAAAAGTTTATACCTTACGTTATTGAATATTCTATCGGTGCAGATAGGCTTATGCTTGCAGTGCTTTCTGAAGCGTATGACGAAGAAGTTTTAGAAGGTGGCGATACTAGAGTAGTTATGCACTTCCACCCGGCAATTGCTGCCTATAAATGTGCTGTATTGCCCTTACAGAAAAAGGAATTAGGCGCTAAAGCAACTGAAATTTATAGAAAACTTTGCAAAAAGTTCCCCTGTACTTATGATGAAGCAGGTTCAATTGGTAAGCGTTATCGTCGTCAAGACGAAATCGGTACGCCTTTCTGTGTAACAGTTGACTTTGACACGTTAGAAGATAACACCGTTACCGTTAGGGATAGGGACAGTATGGAGCAAATCCGTATCAGCATAGACGAACTTGAAAACTACATTTTAAAGGCTATTGAACTTTAATAGATTAAAGGCGGTAAACAACCGCCTTTTTTATTTAATAAAATATTAGCTAAATCGACTTTACAAAAAATAACGCCACTTTTTATTAACAAAAAACATCAAATTTTATATATTTTCGACAAAAAATATCAAAAAGTGCTTGATTTTATTTTAAACATTATTATATAATGGTTGTATCTTAATAAAAGGAGATTTTTTATGTTTTGTTTCAAATGTGGCAAAGAACTTCCTGATGGCAGTAAATTCTGTCCGGAATGTGGCACTAGTCAAGAACAACATGTTGAAGCACCTGCTCCAGCACCAGTTGCAGCAGCACCCGTTACCGTAAACGCACCTTTAACACCTAAAGATACGTCTAAGTTAACGAGTACTTTTAAAACCCCGTTGTTCCTTGTACTTACAATTTTCTTATCGCTTGTAACGGTTTTCTACCTTACTAAAGTTATCGATAAGTTAACACCGTTTAAGTTTGGCAACGTATTTTTATGCGTGTTTGACATCTTAGCTTTAGTATTCTCTATCATAGCTACTATCGCTTCTTGGAAGATGTACATCAAAGCAAACGATGCTAGCTTGGTTGGTAAACTTAAAGGCTTCCCTGCAATTTTACTTGTAGTAAGCATTTTTGAATTAATTGGTAACGCAGTTATCGGTGTTATCATTTTAGCAATCTTCGTTATGTTAGCAATGGCTATCGAAAAGATTAAAGAAGGCACTACTGACGTTGGTGAGGTTATTAAGCAATTTACAAGCTTACTTGGTGAAGACAGTGCTGAACTTGATGAATTAATTAAAGTTTTAGAAACTTTACTTGAAGCTGGTATGGCTGTTATGATTATCATCGGTATCGTAATCGCTTTCTTATTCATCTTCTCTTTCATCCAAAAGTTAGTTATGCATAAGCACTTAAAAGGCTACTATCAAAGACTTAGCAACTTTGCTGAAACCGGCATTTACGACGCTAATATGCCCAACCCCAAAAAACGTCTTTACGTATTTGGCGTACTCTTTGCTATCATCGGTATCTACTTTACCTTCTTTAACAACTTTATTACCTCGTTATTAGGTGGCTGGGGTGTAGGTTTATCTATGATTGCTTTTGCTGGTTACTACTTTGTTTCTGCATTATACTTTAACAAAGTACACGCAAGCCTTTCTGCTGAATAATAAAAAATTAAGGTTACGCAAAACGCGTAACCTTTTTTACGTAAAATAATTAAATTGGTAAAATAACGGGTACCGTACCCCGCTAATTTTAAAAGACCGTCTAAAAACGGTCTTTTTTTATAAACTATCTTGCTTCAGTTTCGCAATAAATACAGCGATAAACGTTGTTATCAGCGTCGTACTTAAAGGTTTGCTCTAACTCTTGCTCGGTAGTGGTGATACAGCGGTGATTTGGGCATTTATAAGTGCCTTTTAAAACGTCACCGGAAATCCTATCAATTTTTACGGGATTTTTGGCTTCTTCTAAAAGTTTTAAAATAAGCGCCATACGCATAACCTTGCCGTTTTTAACTTGCTTAAAGTAGCAAGCGCGAGGGTCGTCGTCAACTTTAACGGAAATCTCGTTAACACGTGGCAACGGGTGTAAAATTGAAAGTTCCTTTTTGGCGTTAATAAGTTTATCTGGCGTTAAAATATAGCGATCGCGAAGTCTTAAAAACTCGTTTTGATCGGCAAAACGTTCACCTTGCACCCTAGTCATATATAGTACGTCGAGTTCAGGCATAACGTCTTCCATTTCGGCAACTTCAACGTACTCCATACCGAATTTATCTAAAACTTCGTCCTTAACGTATTTAGGAAGTTTAAGCTCGTCAGGAGAGATTAAAACGATTTTAATGTTTTTGTATCTAGATAACGCATTGATGAGTGAGTGAACGGTCCTACCGTACTTTAAATCCCCACAAAAGCCTACGGTTAAGTTATCTAACCTGCCGTTTTCCCTAGAAATGGTAAGTAAATCTGCAAGAGTTTGCGTGGGATGACAATGGCCACCGTCGCCAGCGTTTATAACAGGTATACTTGCGTTTACCGACGCTACGTAAGGCGCGCCTTCTTGATAGTGGCGCATAGCGATGATATCGGCATAACAACTTATAACCTTTGCGGTATCGGCAACGCTTTCGCCCTTGCTTGCAGAAGAACTTGATGCGGATGAAAACCCTATTACGCTACCACCTAACTCTAACATAGCGGCTTCAAAACTAAGCCTAGTCCTAGTAGAAGGCTCAAAAAACAAAGTTGCTATCTTTTTACCTTTACACTTTTCCGAATACTTATCGGGGTTTGCTATAATATCGTTTGCAGTCTTGATAAGACCGTTGATTTCTTCAACACTTAAATCTACAATATCGATAACGCTTCTCATATAATCACCTTATTTATTAATCCAACTTTCGTCTGAAGGGTTGTTTCTAAAAGCAATTAAGCGTGCTTTATCTTCAGGTTTAATATAGCCTTCTTCAGCAGCAGTTTCAACAACGACGTCAAAATTAGTTAAAGAAACGTTTTTAACGTTTGCTTTTTGAAGTCTATCGATACCCTTTTGCATGCCGTAGGTGTAAATTGATACGATACCTAAAACGTCTGCACCGGCTTCACGTAAAACTTCAACTACTTCTATACAACTACCACCGGTAGAAATTAAATCTTCAACAACAACGACCTTTTGACCGGGTTCTAACTTGCCTTCTATTTGGTTTTGCCTGCCGTGATCTTTTGCGCCTGAACGAACGTAACCCATAGGCATACCTAAAATATGACCGGTTATTGCTGCGTGCGCAATACCTGCGGTAGAAGTACCCATTAAAACTTCTGCATCAGGATAGTGTTTTTTAATTAAAGATGCAAGCCCGTTTTCGATATCATCTCTTACCTTGGGGGCAGTAAGGGTTAAACGGTTATCGCAATAAACTGGGCTTTTGATACCACTTGCCCAGGTAAAAGGGTCTTCTGGACGTAAAAATACCGCTTTAATTGATAATAAATCTTTTGCAATTAACTTTTCCATATTTATCTCCTATCGTTTTAATTTTACAATTTTAATAATAAACTTAACGCTTCTGACGAAGTTTTAACAATATAATCAGCATTTGCTTTTTTAAGTTCGTCAAAACCACCAAAACCATATAAAACGCCTACGCTTTGCATATTATTTGCTTTTGCGCCTTCGATATCGTGAAACCTATCACCCACCATTATTGCGTTGACGGGGTCTATTTTTGCAGTCGTTAATGCATAGGCGATAACTTGATCCTTTTTAGCACGACTACTATCAAACGTTGCGCCAAACACGAAAGTAAAATACTTATCTAAACCAATAAAACGCAAAACTTCTTTAGCAAAAGGCTCTGGTTTTGAAGTTGCCAAAACTAGTTTTTTACCCGCCTTTTTTAAATTAAAAAGCAAATCTTTGACACCGTCGTAAACAGCTACTTCATATAGGCCTGTTTTAGAATAATATTCCCTATAATACTTTACGGAATTTTCTAAATCAATGCCTGTAAAACCGTAATAACGGTTAAAACTTTCAGATAACGGTGGTCCGATAAACGGTTTAAGTTTAGTAGTGTCTGTTTCTTTTATGCCAAACTTATTAAGCGAGTATTTAATAGAGTTATATATACCCGCTTCTGAATTGACTATCGTACCGTCTAAATCGAATAAAATATAATCTTTCATTAACCGATAAATTCATTTAAGCATCTTTCGTATGCTTTAACAGGGTCTTCAGCCGCGGTAATAGGTCTACCAACTACAATGTAATCTGAACCGATTTCTTTTGCTTTTGCGGGGGTAGTAACACGCTTTTGGTCGCCAACTTCGCCGTCGGCAAATCTTACGCCGGGGGTAACGGTAACAAAGTTTTTACCACAAAATTCATGCACCTTACCAGCTTCTAACGGTGAACATACTACGCCGTCAAGCCCTGCTACTTGCGCATTTTTAGCGTAATGCATAACGACTTCGTCAATAGGTTTATCAATAAGTAAATCTTTGCGCATAGCGTCTTCGTCGGTAGAAGTAAGCTGGGTAACGGCAATAAGTAAAGGTCTTGTACCATCGGGACGGGTTAAGCCAACTAAAGCTTCTTGCATCATTTTGGTAGTGCCTGCAGCGTGTAAGTTGGTCATATCAACGTCTAAGCGAGATAATACCGCCATAGACTTTTTAACCGTGTTAGGTATATCGTGAAGTTTAAGGTCTAAAAAGATTTTATGACCTCTTTTTTTAAGTTCTTTTACTATTGAAGGACCTTCTGCATAAAAAAGTTCCATACCGATTTTAACAAAAGGTTTTTTGTCTGTAAATTTATCTAAAAACGCAAAAGTTTTTTCAGCGCTTTCAAAATCGCAAGCGATAATAACGTCTTTGCCCATATTTATTTTACTCCTTTAATAATTTCTTTTAAGCTTGTAATTTTATATTTTTCCATAACAACGGGAAGTTCTGTTATTATATCTTTGCACGCATACGGATTTACCAAGTTATACGCGCCTACTTGTACGGCAGTTGCACCTGCAAGCATTAACTCGATAACGTCTTCGGCAGAAGATACACCACCCATACCAACTACGGGGATATCTACTGCGTGTGCAACTTGATAAACCATCCTAACCGCTACGGGAAAAATAGCACTGCCCGAAAAACCACCCATTTTGTTGGCAATAACTGGCTTACGGGTGCGTAAATTTATGCGCATACCAAGCATTGTATTAATTAAACTAATACCGTCTGCGCCACCGTCTTCACACGCCTTAGCGATGGAAACTATATCGGTAACGTTTGGCGATAACTTAATTAAAACGGGTTTTGTTGTAACCTTTTTAACGGCTTCGGTAACTTCCCTTGCTGATTTCGGGTCTGTGCCGAAACTCATCCCCCCACCGTGCACGTTGGGACAACTAACGTTGACTTCTATCCAACCAACTTGATCTTCTTTATCTAACACGCTTGAAGTATAAGCGTATTCTTCAACAGAAAAACCGCTGACGTTAGCCATAACTTTTTTGTTAAAGCATTTTTTTAATTTAGGAAGTTCTTCCTTAACAACGGCTTCTACACCAGGGTTTTGTAACCCTACGGCGTTAATCATGCCGGCAGTGCACTCCGCAATACGTGGGGTGGGGTTACCAAAGCGCGCGTCTTTAGTAGTACCCTTAAAGGAAAAAGTGCCAAGCATGTTTATATCGTAAAGTTCAGCATACTCGTAACCGTAACCAAACGTACCCGACGCTGGAATTATAGGGTTATCAAGTTCTATACCACAAAGGTTAACTTTAGTATCTACCATATAATTTCCCCCTTCTTTAACACGGGACCGTCTTTACATATACGTTTGTTGCCGTATTTAGTTTTACAACTACAACCCATACATGCACCAAAGCCACAACCCATACGTTCTTCAAAACTGCACTCGCCGTCGATAGTAGTGGCGTTATAAACGGCTTTAAGCATAGGCTCTGGACCACAAGTGTAAAAATAAGTGCAGTCGGTATCCTTAAGGGCGTCCGTTACGAAACCCTTAATACCGTAACTACCGTCTACCGTCGTAACGAAAACTTTTGCGCCTAACGCTTTAAATTCATCTTCATAAAAAATTTCGTCCTTAGTATTAAAACCAAGTATAACGGTAACTTGTTTGTTTTTAGCGATAAGTTTTTTTGCAAGCATGTAAAGTGGCGGAACGCCTACCCCACCGCCTATTAAAAGGGGTCTATCGCCTGCTAAAGATAAATCGTAACCATTGCCAAGCCCCGTTAACACGTCAAGCACGCCATCAGTCAAAGTAGACATGATTTCAGTACCCTTACCAACCACTTTATAGATGATGGTAAGTTTATCGCCGTCAACGTCGTTTACAGAGATGGGGCGACGTAAAAATAAGCCGTCTATTTTGATATTGACGAATTGCCCCGGATTAGTAATTGCCGAAGTATCGCCACTAAGCACCATCTTGTAAACCGATGCGTTAAGCGGTGTATTAGAAAGTATCTTAAAAATACCTTGTTTCATTTTAACTCCTTGACCCCGTTAATGCCCTAACGGGGGTAAATTATATTAAGCGTCGATAGTAGAAATACAAAGCGTAGTTTCTTCTAAAACATCTAAAAGCACCCTAACGGTATCTAACGAAGTAAACATTGTAACGTTGCTTTCTGTAGCGCATTTACGGATTTCATAACCATCGCTAGATTGTGCGGAAGACCCTACGTTGCTGGTATTAATTACGTAAGCAATATAGCCTTGACGGATAGAGTCTTGAATCTCCTCACTACCCTCGCTAATTTTACCTACTACGTGTGTACGAATACCATTTTCCTTTAAGAAGGTTGCCGTACCCTTAGTAGCAACGATGTTAAAGCCTAAGTTATAGAATCTTCTAATAAGCGGTAAAGCTTCGTCCTTATCTTTATCGGCAATAGTTGCTAAAACCGTGCCGTAATTTTGCAAGTGCATACCGGATGCTTGTAACGCTTTATAAAGCGCACGGAAAAGCTTATCGTCGTAGCCGATTGCTTCACCAGTAGATTTCATTTCAGGTGAAAGATATGCATCTAACCCCCTAATTTTATTGAAAGAGAATACTGGAACTTTAACGTACCAACGTTTCTTTTCAGTAGGATAGATATCAAAAATACCCTGTTCTTTTAAGGATTTACCCATAATAACTTCGGTAGCGATATCCGCAAGAGAGTATCCCGTTGATTTTGATAAGAAAGGAACTGTTCTTGAAGAACGTGGGTTTACTTCGATAATATAAACCTTTTCATCTTTATCTACGATAAACTGGATATTGTATAAACCAACGATGCCTATACCTAAACCTAACTTTTTAGCATATTGAAGTATCGTGCCTTTAACCTTATCCGAAATAGAGAAGGACGGATAAACGGAAATAGAGTCGCCAGAGTGAATACCAGTTCTTTCAACAAGTTCCATAATACCCGGTACGAACACGTCCCTACCGTCGCAGATAGCGTCTACTTCAACTTCTTTACCGATAATGTATTTATCAACTAAAACGGGTTTGTCTTCGTCGATTTCAACCGCGGTTTTTAAGTAATGGCGAAGTTGCGTTTCGTTAGTAACGATTTGCATTGCCCTGCCACCTAAAACGAAACTCGGTCTAACAAGTACGGGATAGCCGATTTCCGCAGCGGTTTTAACGCCGTCTTCAATCTTAGTAACAGCCTTGCCCTTAGGTTGCGGAATATTTAAATCGATAAGTAATTTTTCAAAAGAATCTCTATTTTCAGCCTTTTCGATAGCGTCGCAATCAGTACCGATAATCTTTACGCCACGTTTATATAAAGGCTCTGCCAAATTGATAGCCGTTTGACCACCGAGCGATGCGATAACGCCTTCGGGGTTTTCAAACTCGATAATATTCATAACGTCTTCGGGAGTTAAAGGTTCAAAATAAAGTTTATCCGAAGTCGTATAGTCGGTAGAAACAGTTTCGGGGTTATTGTTTATAATAATAGCCTCGTAACCGGAATTTTTAATAGTAGTAACCGCATGTACGGTAGAGTAGTCGAACTCTACACCCTGACCGATACGAATAGGGCCTGCGCCTAAAACGACAATTTTCTTTTTATCGGTTAAAATAGACTGGTTGTCCCCAGTATAGGTGGAGTAAAAATACGGAATATACGCGCCACTAAATAAAGTATCAACCATCTTAAACACGGGCTTAATACCATTTTGCTTACGTAAAGTGGTAACTTCTAACTCTGTCATAGACCAAAGTTTAGCAATAACTTGGTCGCAAAAACCTAACTTTTTAGTTTCTTTAAGTATCGAAATATCCTTTACGTTAGCCTTTAACGCCTTTTCCATATCGGTGATATCCTTAAAACAGTTTAAGAATAACCTTGTAATTTTAGTAACTTCGTAAACGGATTCGATATCTTCGTTTCTTCTTAAAAGTTCAGCAACAGCAAAGATATTGTCTGCCTTAAATTCTTTTAAATATTCGTAAATTTCTTTGGTGGAATAATCATCAAACTTGCTTAAGTATAAATGATTTACGCCAATTTCAAGCGAACGCACCGATTTAAGCATACACTCGGCTAAATTAGCACCGATACCCATAACCTCGCCAGTGGCTTTCATTTGAGTACCTAACTTATTTGATGCCGAAGTAAACTTATCGAACGGGAATCTTGGAAATTTTGCAACGACGTAATCAAGCTTAGGCTCGTGTATAGCGGTAGTACCGGAAACTTCAATTTCGTCTAGCGTCATACCAACTGCAATTTTTGCAGTTACCCTAGCAATCGGGTAACCACTTGCTTTACTTGCAAGCGCTGACGAACGTGATACCCTGGGGTTTACTTCGATAAGGTAATATTCACTAGTGTTGGGGTTTAACGCAAACTGAACGTTACAACCACCTTCAATCTTTAACTCTCTGATAATTTTTATAGCAGAATCGTTAAGCATTTTAAGGTCTTTATCGTTAAGCGACATTATGGGCGCAACAACGACTGAGTCGCCAGTATGTACGCCAACGGGGTCGACGTTTTCCATACCACAAATGGTAATAGCATTGTCGTTAGCATCACGCATAACTTCAAACTCGATTTCCTTATAACCCTTAACGGACTTTTCAACAAGCACTTGCGACACGGGTGAAAGCTTAAAGCCGTTAGTAGCGATTTCGATAAGTTCAGCATCGTTATAAGCAAAACCACCACCTGTACCACCAAGTGTAAACGCTGGACGGAGTACGACAGGATAACCAATCTTATGTGCGGCTTTTAGCGCTTCGTCTACGTTGTAAGTTATTTCTGACGGAATAGTAGGCTCGCCAATAGATTGACACATTTCTTTGAAAAGCTCTCTATCTTCAGCCCTTTCGATACTTTCGCTACTTGTACCTAAAAGTTCAACACGACACTCTTTTAAAACGCCTTTCTTTTCAAGTTGCATAGCAAGGTTAAGACCCGTTTGACCACCAATACCCGGCACGATAGCATCAGGACGCTCGTAACGGAGAATCTTTGCAATATACTCTAAGGTAAGGGGTTCCATATAAACCTTATCTGCAATAGTGGTATCAGTCATAATTGTAGCGGGGTTTGAGTTTACCAAAACGACTTCGTACCCTTCTTCTTTAAGGGCAAGACACGCCTGTGTGCCTGCGTAGTCGAATTCCGCTGCCTGACCGATTACGATAGGACCTGAGCCTATAATTAAAATCTTTTTTAAGTCTTTTCTTTTAGCCATAAATGCCTCCGTGTATTAAAGAAAAATTAAATTATCTAAATTAAAAAATTGAATTTTGTCGTAAAAACTACCTTACGTGATTGATTTTTTACGACGTTTTATTTTTTGTAAGCAACCTTACCGTTAACTACGGTCAGTAAGTTTACACCGTAAACGGTTTCATAAGCGAAGGGGGTTGCCTTACCTTTTGACAAAAAGTCTTTAGGGTCGATTGTATAGTTAGCATCTAAATCCCAAACGGAAAACCCTAAATCTTCTTTAATATTAAAGCGCTTTCTTGCGTTATAAACCATAAGATCAAGGAGTTTTTCCATAGACAACACGCCTGTTTTAACAAAATGTGTATACATTAGTTGGAAAGCAGTTTCTATACCGACGATACCAAAAACGCTACCGCTTAAACCTTTACTCTTTTCCTCTTCAGAGTGAGGCGCGTGGTCGGTGGCAATCATATCGATAGTGCCATCCAAAACACCCTCTATTAGCGCTTTTTTATCCTCCTCCCCGCGTAGTGGTGGATTCATTTTATAAACGCCGTCTTCTTTTAAGTCTTTATCGGATAAAATTAAGTAATGTGGGGCGGTTTCACAAGTGATATCTACCCCTTCTTTTTTAGCTTTTCTAATAATATCGACACTCTCTTTTGTAGAAATATGGCAAACGTGATATTTTACGCCCGTCTTTTTAACAAGTTCGATATCCCTTGCAATTTGCGCCCACTCCGACATAGAGCATATTCCCTTATGGTTATGCGCTTTGGCATAAACACCATCGTGGATATAACCACCATTAAGTAGTGAATTAACTTCACAATGGGCTACGATCGGCAAGTTTAACGACTTTGCTTTTTGCATGGCTAAAAGCATCATCTCATCACTTTGCACACCCCTGCCATCGTCGGAAAACCCTATAACGTCCCCCGCGATTTCTTCCATATCAGCAAGTTCTTGACCAAGTTCACCTTTAGTGATAGCGCCCTATGGGTAAACGTTGATAACGGCGGTATCTTTAATTAAATCCAACTGGATTTTTAAATTGTCTTTAGTATCTGGCACTGGTTTTAAGTTTGGCATAGTGCATACTGAAGTATACCCACCTTTTGCTGAAGCCTCCGAACCTGTTTTTATACTTTCTTTATAAAAAAAACCCGGTTCTCTGAAATGCACGTGAACGTCAATCAGCCCCGGGAGAACGGTAAGTGACTTACCGAATAAAAAAGCAGTATCATTTAAAGAAAAATATCCTTTAACAGCAGATAAAAGTTTGTTATCGGATATAAATCTATAATCAATATTCATAAAAACCGCCTTTGTAAATATAAACTAAATTTTAAAAAAAACGCCTTGTCAACGACAAGGGCAGTATGATAGCCCTTTACGGAACTACCTAAAAAAGCAATATCTATACTAACCTTGCCGGTCTCTCGTACCGACTTAAAAGTTTCTATTAAGTATTTTATCATAGCAAAGGACTTTTGTCAAGAAACCTTTTTATATAATTAAAATAAATTTATATTTATTTTCCTTATATCTTTTGGCAATTTTTGTCGATTTTATTTAACACTTAAATTTTAACGGAAAGTTACTTCTTTATTGCCACTAAAAACACGACTTAAGCCACAAAAACGGCAAAACTGCCCAAAAAAATTATAAATTTAGCATTTGCACCACAAAAAAATAGTGATATAATTTAAATGTGGTAATCTTTTTATTTTTTAGAGGATTGATATGAAAAACAACAGAAAGAACGTCTATAAAAAACCAAATCCATTTGTTTTTGGTTTATTTAAATTGGGTTCTAAAATAATGACTAAATTTAAGTTTAAGCTTAAAGTTTTGCGTAACGAAACTCTAACTGCAAAAAAACCTTACGTTTTAATTGCAAACCACGCGTCTGCAATAGATTTTATGAGCATTTGCGCTTGCTTAAAAGGTAGGGCGCATTACGTTATAAGCAACTCTTTTTATGAATCCTTATCAATACATCCATTTTTAAAAGCATGTGCCGTAATACCTAAAAACCAGTTTCAAACAACTATTGTCGATTTAAAAAAGATGAAGCGCGTTATTGATAACGATATGCCGTTAGTTATATACCCAGCAGGCATGATGCCTGAAGACGGCGCAAGCACGCCCATACCGTTATCTACTGGCAAAGCATTAAAGTGGCTTAACGCAGACGTATACGTAGCGTATTCATCTGGTAGTTACTTTACCAAACCAAAGTGGGGTAAAAAATTCCGCTCAGGCAAAATTACCATTGATATATATAAACTTTACGATAGAGAAACGCTTGTTAATACTGCTGACGACGAAGTACAACTAGCAGTAGAAAAGCATTTATATTTTGACGAATATGCCGTGCAAGAAACTGCTTTAGTCCCCTATAAAAAAGGCAATTTAATTGAAGGATTAGAAAACGTTTTATTTAAATGCCCAGAGTGTGGTAAAGAGTTTACCTTTGAAACAAAACGCGACACAATGACTTGTAAAAACTGTAATTATAGCGTAAAAGCCGATAAATACGGGCTACTTAACTTAAATAGTGGTAGTAAACTTTACTTTAATTTGGTTAGTAAATGGGCAAAGCATAATGAAAAACTTTTGATTGATGAAATTACTTCTAACCCAAACTTTAATTTAACTGGTAAAGGGATAATTAAACAAGTCAACCATAAAAAACATAAATATTTACCTGTTGGCGACTGCTTAATCACACTTGATAAAGATAAGTTTACATTAAGCGGCGTTATAGGGGATAAACCTATTAGCAAAGAATTTAGCACTTCACTTTACCCAACAATGCCCTTTTCGCCAGGGAAATATTTTGAACTGCAAGACGGTACAGACGTTTATAGGATTGAACTTTTAGATGGTAAACAAACTATAAAATGGGCGGTTGCATTAAAGATATTTTACCGTCTTAAAAAAGGTGGCAACTTTTTTGATGCATAACTAATATTAAAAACGGCACGCAATTTAGCGTGCCTTTTTTATAAAACAACAGTATACGTACTACTTTGTTTTTCTTTTTTTAGCATTTTTTAACCCTAACTTAATTTCATCCGCACGCGTCATTACTGCGTTATAACCCAACTCGTACATATCGTGGCGAGCAAAGACGTTGGTTGCTTTATAATTTTTTAAATTAGGCGTTATCATTATATCAGAGTGCTTATATCCCTGCTCCGATGGATTATCTGACGCACCCGGGAATTGCTTATTTTTAAAGTCTTTCTCAGTAAAAGCTGATAAATCGACGCTAATAATATAATCAGCACCTAAATCCTTAACCCTATCTGCAGGGATAGAATTTACGTAAGCACCGTCGATTAAACGCCTACCTTCGGTATCAACCACAGGTCTAAAATACGGCAAATAACAACTTGACGCGGAAACGGCAGTCCCTACCTTGCCTGAAGTAAAAACAACTTCTTCAAAAGTATCAATATCCGTTGCAACGCACACAAAAGGTTTTGCAAGCTCCTCAATACTTTTACCACCGATAGCCCTATCAATATTTTTATTTATCCCAGACATATCCATATTTATTGGTAACCCGGTTAACATTTCCTTAATATTTAAACTACCAAGCAAACCGTTTATATCTGTTACCGTATAGCCGTCCGCATAAAACGCACCTATAATGCTACCTATACTAGTACCGCCTACAACGTCGAAAGTAATATGTAAGTCTTCAAACGCCTTTAATGCGCCAAGATGTGCAAAGCCCTTTGCTCCACCAGAGCCTAAGCATAGCCCAATGACAGGTTTTGACCTTTTAAATAAAAAACTAAATAAGCCCATAACGCACCTTTTAACCGTTTAATTTGATGAATTTGCCCTAATTTTTTGCATACGTAAAATAATTTTTACAACTAAAACTATAAAAAGTACTAACGCTATTATAAATAAAGCGCTTAGTATAATATTTAAATAAGGTAAAAAAAGTTCAGCTAAGACAGAAATTATTAAACCAGCCACTAGATTACCTAACGCAACCGAGGGAAAAGCATATTTAAATTTTAGCCCTAATAACAAAGCAATAACCGACCCCGTCCATACGCCTGTTAAAGGTAATGGCAAAGCGACAAAGATAAAAACTGTTATAATTTTATTTAATAAACCATTGCCAACGTTACCCGTCGTTTTAGATTTATCGGTAAAATAATCTTCCACAGCAAGCGCAAAAAGATTAAAAAACTTTATCTTTTTTAACAAATTTAATATTGGTACAAATAAAAAGTACGCTATAAAAAACACAGACGTAGACCCTAAAAAGGAATATAAAAAAGCTTCAAAAAAACTCAGCCCAACGCCACGCGCAAACACTATTGAGCCTTTAAGTTCAATAAGAGGTATCATTGCGCCGATAACCGTAGCGAGCCTTTCGCCAAAAATAGATAGTAAAAATAAGGTAACGTTTTCCATTTTTGATAAAATCCTTTGCTTTTTTATCTCTTTTAGTATAATATTATATAAAAAGATTGTCAACCGATTAAAAAACGGGAGTGGTTTATGGAACTTCAAAAATTGTTATCGGGTATGCGTAAAGCAGTAACCGACTACAAAATGATAAAAAATGGTGATAGAATTGCAGTGGGGCTTTCCGGCGGGAAAGATAGCGTAACTTTGCTAAAACTTTTAGCAAGCTACAAACGTTTTGCCCCCGAACAATTTGACCTTATAGCCATAACCGTTGATATATCTTTTACTGGGAAAACGACTGATTTTGCGCCTTTACAAAAATTATGTGATGATTTAGACGTCCCATTATATATTGAAAAGACGGAAATTGGTGAAATTATCTTTGACGTACGTAAAGAAACCAACCCGTGCGCGTTATGCTCTAAAATGCGTAAAGGGGCATTATATAATAAAGCAGTTGCGCTTAACTTTAATAAGGTGGCGCTTGGGCATCATCGCGACGATATGCTTGACACCCTGCTTTTATCACTTTTTTATGAAGGCAGGCTTTCGACCTTTGCGCCAAAAAGCTATTTAGACCGTACGAATTTAACCATGATACGCCCCATGATGTACTTAAGGGAGTGCGACATCAACGCTTACGCTAAGGGAAATTTACCGATAGTTAAAAGTTGTTGCCCTGCTAACCAAAATACTAAGAGAGAAGAAATTAAAGATATTATACGTGATTTACAGCAAAAAATACCCAACGTGCGTGAAATGATGTTTACAGCACTCACCCATCCTGAAAGGTATAATTTATTTGATAAATATATCGACCAAATTGACACTATTTTATAATAAATCATTAAAAAAGCACCCCAACGGGTGCTTTTTATACTATTTTAACAAGTCGCCAACGCCATTTAATACGTATTTAGGTCTATACGGAAAAGATTGAATATCTTCCTTAGCGGTAACCCCGCTTAAAACTAAAACAGTATCAACGTTAGACTCTATCCCAGCGATAATATCAGTATCCATCCTATCGCCGATAAAAGCAATTTCAGAACTACGGCAATCTAAAAGCCTAATACCGTGACGTAGCATTAACGGATTGGGCTTACCAACGAAATACGCCTTTTTACCGGTAGCGATTTCTATCGGGGAAATTAACGCGCCAGTTGCAGGCATAATACCGGTTTCGGTAACGCCAACGGTATCTGGATTTGCGCCGATAAGTTTTGCGCCCTTGTTTACGAGAGCGATTGCCTTTTCAATCTTTTCAAAACTGTAAGTTCTAGTTTCACCTAAAACGACGTAATCGGGGTTGACGTCGTTCATATAAATATGTTTATCATACATAGCCTTGGTTAAAGCGGCTTCACCAATAACGTACGCCGTACAACCGGGGGCTTGGCTATGCAAAAATTCTGCCGTAGCCATAGCGCTGGTATAAAAATGATCGGCAGAAACTTCTAAACCCATACGCGCCAGCTTCATAGAAAGCTCGTGCGGGGTTTTTTCGGGACTGTTGGTTAAAAAGACGAACTTTTTATTGTTTGCGATCATCCAGTTAACAAAATCTTTAACACCGTCCAAAACTTTGTTGCCGTGATAGATAACGCCGTCCATATCGCATATAAAGCCTTTTTTATTTAAAACTTCGTGCATATTATCTCCTATTTACAAAAAAGCACCCAAACGGGTGCTTTATTTATTTTATAAAGGTAAGTTGTCGCAACCGTTGAAAGGATGTACACCGTAAACGCAATTTGTATTAGGAATAGTAATTTGCGATGCGGTGGAATTTTCAAAACAGTAATCACCAACACTGTTAAGCGATGCGGGGAAAGTAAGACTTACACCCTTGAACGATAAGAAAGCTTTATTACCTAAAGTTTCTAATACAGTGTTAGCGGAAAAATCAACTTCAGTAAGACGTGGGCAAGATGCAAAAGCTTCGTCGCCGATTTCAGTTACGCTTGCGGGAATATCAATTGAGTAGATATAAGAACCTTTGAACGCGCCGTTATCAATCTTAGTGATGTTACCAGATAACTGAATATCTGTAACAGATAAACCACTGAAAGTATATTGAGGAAGCGTATAAGCATCACTACCAGTATAGTTGATTTTGATTGTGGTTAAAGTTTGGGGCAAATAGTAAACGGAAGTTGTTGCTTCAGCCGAGCTATCTGCAGCGGGGCTAACGGTTTGCGTACAAGCAATACCACCGTCGTAAGCTTCCGTACCGAAAAGGTAACCGATAAGTCTTGCTTCGTTAACAGCATCTAACTTAGAACCTGCAAAAGGAAGTTCTAAAGTTTTTAAAGCAGTCATTTCAGCAAAAGCGCCTGCGCCGATTTCAGTTACGGTAGAAGGAATAACGATAGTTTCTAAGGTGTCGTTACCCTTAAACGCGTTTGCACCGATAATGGTTACGTCAACAACGTCGCCAGATTTGGTGGTGTACTTTAAATCGTCCCCATCAAAAACGGTGTCAGCCTTGCCGTCCTCACCGTAAGAAGTTGCATACACGTTTAATACGTAAGTATCACCCCTCTTTTTAATGCTTGTATTTTTATTGCCGGTAGAACCGTCGTCATTATTACAAGCGGTAAAGCCAAAGCAGAAAACTGCCGATAACATTAAACAAAATACGATTTTTAAAAGTTTCTTCATAAAAAACTCCTTGAAATTGCCGATAAGTTTACTAAATGATTTTATCACATAAACAACCGTTTGTCAATGCAAGAAGTTTTTTATTTTTTAAAAGTTTATATATTTTATTAAAAATATTACTAAATTTTTTAAAAATTCTCTTTTTTGAAGGGGTCGCTTGACTTTTTTACACTTTTTATACTAAATTACGACTTCGCCACTAACCCAACTATTAAAAAACCCGTTAGTGTCAGCTAATGCTTCAAAAGTACCGAATAAAGCGTCTGGAGTGGCATTTTTAAAAGAGTAATTTTTAACGTAATTTTTTAATCCCTTAAAAAATACTTCATCTGAAACGGCTATGCGAAGATAATCAAACATAAGCGCGCCTTTTATGTATGCGATATTTACGTACTCGTACTCAGAAGTAAACTGGCTTAAAGAACGACACATAGACGTATCTTTGCCACCAAAAAGCCTATCGTAAATGCTACAATACGTTTGGTAACTTTTATGTGCCATGCCGATAACTTCTGCACGGGTGAAACCATAATTTGGGTTTAACTCGTAAAAAAGCGCCACGGAATACTCCGTTAAGCCCTCGTCTAAAAAAGCGTAATTAACCTCGTCGTTGCCAACTAACGCGTACCACCATTGATGGGCGGTTTCATGCACGGTTACTTCGCTAATTGCGCTACGATCTTGCAACGCGTCGCTTATCATAACCATAGCGGGATACTCCATACCGCCTTGGTAAAACCCAGTTTCAGCAACTGAAAACGTTTTGTACGGATAATCGCCAAATAGGTTAGAAAAAGTTTTTATAGCATCAATCGCGCTATTTAACGTTAATTTAGGCTCGGTATCAGTTACGTAGTAATAATTAACGGTAATGCCGTTTACCGACCCCGTTACCATATCAAAACAATCCGACAACACAAAAGCGAAGTCTTTTGCGTTTTGAATTTTATACGTTAAAGTAGCAGTACCATCTACTTTTTTACTATCAAATAAAACCCCGCTTGAACAAACGTTAAAGCCCTCGTTTAAAGTTAAAGTAACGGTATAATTTGCATAGTCTGAATAAAACGGATCACCAATAGGGTAATAAAGGCACTCTTTAAAACCATCGTCAGCATACGCGCATAATATTGGATAAAAATTGCCCAAATTTATAGTTTTATCGTTATAACCGGTGCGCGTTAAAGAATTTGTTAATTTTAAGGTAAAGTCGATTTTTACCGTGATTGATTCTTCTGGAAAAATTTCCGTAGATAGTGGGATAATTAAAACGTTTTTATCGTCCCCACCGATAGAATAATCTACTTGACTACCTAAAACTTCCACCCCATCCACCGTCATATAGCCGTAATTTAAACCGTTTGGGTATGCCAAAGCAGTTTGTCCGCATAAAATAGGAGCAAATTTTGCGCCTTCTCTATAAGCGTTACCGTATAAATTAAACTTTAATTCGGTAATGGTAGTATCAGTATAGTTATAAAACGTAACGACTTCGTATCCAGTTAAAAGCATATTTTTATCGTCAAACGTAACGTTTATTTTATAATCGTGGCAATTGACGGATTCAGGTTTTTTACAGCCTTTACACCCTACGATAAAAACAGCGCTAAAAACCGATACGATTACAAGTAAGAAAGAAACTAATTTTTTCATACAAAACCCCCAAATAGGATACTTTTTAATATCATATTCGGGGGGATTTATATTTATTACTTAGTTTATTAAATACTTAATATTATTAAAAACAACACACAACGTAGTATACCGTTTTGTTTTTTAGGGCTATTTTTCATCTAACGTAAGATATTTTTCAGGATTAATAACTTCATTGTTTTCGTAAACTTCAAAGTGTAAATGAGCGCCGTCTGAATACTCTTGCCTATTAGTAGTACCTACCCTGCCGATTACGTCGCCTGTTTTAACAAGTGTGCCGACCTCGACGTCTAAAGCGTCTTCTAAGGAATTATAAACGGTAACTAAACCGTTGCCGTGATCTATTTTTACCGTAACGCCTTTAGTTATTGACGTAGTTACGTCAACCACTTCACCATCTAAAACGGCGTAAACGGGACTACCTGCCGAAGCGGAAAAATCAAGCGCCATATGCGCTGAATACCTATTTAACGTAGAGTTGAATACAGGGACTTCGCTATACTCTTTAAGCACGCTACCATTTACCGGCATAATAAATAATATTTGTGATACGGTTGGGGCTTCAGGCTCGTCAGGGGTAACAACGGGGTCTTCCGTAGTGGGGATATCTGTGACTAAATCACCTAAATTATTGGTTTTACTATCTTTTATTGAAAAGTATAAAGTTGCCGATAAAATTAACGCCACTAAACAAATACCTAACGCAATGTAAAACCAAAGTTCTCTTGTAGTTTTTACTTTTTTTTGATTATTCATAATAAGACTCCTTATGTTTTGTGGTAAATTTATTGACCGATTTTTACCACTTTATACCTTGTAAAATAAATTTTTTGCGCTTAAACTAATAACTACCGTAAATAACCGGCGTACCCAACAGTAAATATCCGTCTTTAATTACTATTTGAAAGTTTATTTTTTTACCAAATGCTTGCTTTGCATACGGTAACTTTTTACTATAGCCGTATATAG
>JAGANI010000040.1 GCA_017624285.1 Clostridia bacterium | reverse complement strand
TAATGTATAATTATATAAAACAAAAAAGGTAGGCTTTTACTATTAAACTCACGGTAACTTCGGCATCGGGTATAGAGGCCGTAACTAAAAGGGAACTTAATAAGTTAGGTTACAGTGGTCCATCAATTAACGGTGCTATTACCTTTGATGCAGATTTAGACGCTGTTGCAAGATGCAATATGTTTTTGCGTACTGCAGATAGGGTTTATATCAATTTAGGGGAGTTTTCCGCATATACTTTTGACGAGCTTTTTGATGGGGTTTTGTCTATCCCGTTTGAAGATTTTATGCCAAAAGATGCAAAAGTTATTGTTGACGGCAAGTGTGTCAAAAGTAAACTTTTTGCAGTAACGGCAAGTCAAAAAATTGTCAAAAAAGCCATTATGACACGACTTTCAAAAGTGTATAAAACTTCGCTTTTACCCGAAACTGGTGAGGAGTTTAAAATTGAATTTGCTATATTTAAAGACGTTGTTTCAATTTTATTAAATACCAGTGGCGTAGGGCTTCATAAAAGGGGTTATCGTGATTACGTAGGTGCTGCCCCGTTAAAAGAAACACTCGCATCCGCAATGGTGCTATTATCGGATTTTTATTATGATAAACAGCTAATTGACCCTTTTTGTGGCTCTGGCACTATCGTTTTAGAAGCCGCAAAAATCGCCCTTAATATTGCACCCGGATTGGATAGGTCGTTCGACTTTCAAAATTGGTCAAAAATAGATAAATCATTTTATCAAAAAGCCAGAGAAGAGGCTTTAGATAAAGAGTATCGCGATAAGCAATTAGATTTTATCGGCTATGATATCGATCCAAAAGCAATTGCGCTTGCTACACGTCACGCTATGCGTGCTGGCCTTGGTGATAAAGTTAAGTTTGAAGTAGCATCTGTTAAGGATTTAACGTTAAACGGCAGTTTTGGTACGGTAATAACAAATCCCCCTTATGGCGAAAGGCTTTTAGACAAGGCTGAGGTTTCATCTTTATACAAAACGCTTGGTAAAGCGTATAAAAACGCCGATAACTGGTCGTTGTTTTTAATTACCAGTGCGGATAATTTCGAAAAAGATTTCGGTATGCGTGCTGATAAAAATCGTAAATTATATAATTCCAATAAAGAATGCCGTTTTTACGAGTATTTCAGGAAACAAAAATATTTTAGAAACAATACAACTAAGGAGTAAAGTATGGTTGATGGTAAGATTTTAATTGAAAAACTTTTAACTTATGCAGAAGAATTTTTACATTTAGAACCACTTGATAAAATTTACAAACGTAATATTTTATTGCGTGAGTTTAAGTTGGACGCGCCTTGTGACGACGCAGGGGATTTATCTTTTATTAAAGATTTAACCGTTCCTGACGTTTTAGTTAAAGAAATTGAAGATTACGCTTTAGAAAATTCTCTTGCGGTAGATGGTTTACTTAACCTTTACAGCACGTATATTTTTGGTATTTTATCACCACTTCCTAGCGTAGTTAATAAGGAGTTTTTTGCTATAAGGGAAAGCCAAGGTATTCAAAAGGCGTGTGATTATTTATTTAATCTTTCCATTAAAAACAACTATATCCAAAAAACCGCTATCGATAAAAACATTATGTGGGAATATCGTGATGGCGATAACATTTTAGAAATAACTATTAACCTTTCTAAACCGGAAAAAGATAATAAAGAAATCGCTAAATTATTATCTCTTCCTAAAAAGGCTACTAAATATCCTGCTTGCTTACTTTGTAAGGAAAACGAGGGTTACGAAGGTCATGCTTCACATCCTGCAAGGGAAAATATCCGTACTATATCTTTAACATTAGATGGTGAAGATTGGTTCGTTCAATACTCACCATATGCTTATTATAACGAGCATTGTATTGTAATCAACAAAAAACATACTCCTATGGAAATTACCCGTAAGACTGTTAAAAATCTTTTAGATTTTGTTGATGTTTTTCCAAATTATATGGCAGGTAGTAACGCTGCGTTACCTATTGTTGGTGGTTCAATTTTAAATCACGAGCATTACCAAGGTGGCGGGCATATTATGCCTATGCAAAAAGCAAAATATAAAACGCTTTTTACTTCGGCAAAATATCCTACCGTTAAAGCAGGTATTGTTGACTGGTATAATAGCGTTATTCGTCTTACTTCTTCCGATCGTGCTTCCGTTTGTGATTTAGCAGGCGATATTATCGATGCTTGGAAAAAATTTAGTTACGAACCTAGTGGCGTAATTGCTTTTACTGGTGATACACCCCACAATACGTTATCGCCTATTATCCGTAAAGACGGTGATGATTATATTATCGATTTAATTTTAAGAAACAATCGTACCGACGATGTATATCCCGATGGTATCTTCCACGCTCATCCAGAATATCATAACATTAAAAAAGAAGGTATCGGTCTTATCGAAGCAATGGGTTTATTTATTTTACCCGCAAGACTTAAAAAACAACTAGATATGATTGCTGATATTATCTGTGGAAACACCGCTTATGATGAGACTGAACTTAATAATTCCGAAAATTACTTATACGTTCATAGGGATATGATTAAATCTTTGGTTGGCTCTGTTAAGACTTCTGATAAAGAAGTTGCTCTTGACGCAGTAAAGCAAAGGGTAAACGAAACTTGTAAAAATATTTTATTTAACACCGCAGTATTTAAAAAGGATGAAGTTGGCGTAAAAGGCTTTACTTCGTTTATGAACGCTTGCGGTATGGAGGAAAAATAAATGAACATTTTAGTAACTGGTGGTGCAGGTTATATCGGCACGCACACGATGGTAAAACTTTTAGAAAACAACCATACGGTTGTTTGTGTTGACGACCTTTCTAATAGTAAATATATTGCTGTTGAAAGGGTTGAAAAAATTACTGGTAAAAAAGTAAAATTTTATCAAAACGATATTAGAGATCGTGAAGCATTAAGAAAGGTTTTTTCTGAAAATAAAATTGATGCAGTTATCAACTTTGCAGGTTTTAAAGCTGTTGGTGAATCTTGTGCTAAACCTATAGAGTATTACGATAACAATATTTACGGCATGTTAGTTCTTTTAGAAGTAATGCGTGAGTTTGGCGTTAAAAATATCGTATTCTCTTCATCGGCAACTGTTTACGGTAACCCACATAAAGTTCCGATTACTGAAGATTTCCCACTTTCTACTTCTAATCCTTACGGCTCAACCAAATTATTTATCGAGTACATCTTAAAAGATTTATACGCGTCTGATAAATCCTTTAATATCGCTATTTTAAGATACTTTAATCCTATTGGTGCGCATCCTTCCGGTTTAATTGGTGAAGACCCCAACGGTATCCCCAACAACCTTTGTCCGTATATCACAAAAGTATGCGTAGGTAAACTTCCACACGTTAACGTTTTTGGTAACGATTATCCCACGCACGATGGTACGGGTGTAAGGGATTATATCCACGTTGAAGACTTAGCGGAAGGCCACGTTTTAGCAGTTAATAAACTTGCTGATAACCCTGGTTTAATTATCGTTAACCTTGGTACTGGTACGGGTTATAGTGTATTAGATATGATTAAGGCTTTCTCTAAAGCGCTTGGTAAAGAAGTTCCTTATAAAATTGGCGCACATCGCCCAGGTGATATTCCCACTTGTTATGCTGATCCCACTTATGCTGAAAACTTATTAGGTTTTAAGGCTAAAAAGTCGTTAGAAGATATGTGTAAGGACGCGTTAAATTGGCAACTTAAAAACCCCGATGGTTATGTTGAATAATTAAAACAGCGATATACGTATATTGTTATTTTTAATAAAAACGATATAAAGCGGTTTACTTATATGGTAAACCGCTTTGAAATTATGGTGAATAATGGCTTCAAATAAAAAATATGATTTAATAGTTAACGGTAGCGTTAAAAAAAGCATTTGTTTATTAGCGATACCAACTATTATTAGTATGTTAATTACGTCGATATACAACGCTGCAGATACATATTTTGTCTCTAACGCAGGTTACGGCGCAAGTGCTATTGCAGCAGTAAGCGTAGTTATGTCGTACATGAGTATTGTACAAGCGATAGGCTTCTTTTTTGGACATGGCGCAGGTAATTTTATTTCAAAAAAACTTGGCGCTATGCTTCGTGATGAAGCTGAAGTTATGTCCGTAGTAGGGGTGGTATTATCCTTTTTGACGGGCGTGGTTTTAATGATACTCTCACTAATTTTTATTGACGAACTAGTAGCGCTTTTATCTAATGATACTATGACCCAATACACTAAGCAGTATTTTAGATACATAATTTACGCAACTCCGTTTATGACTGCTTCGTTTACGCTAAATAATCAACTTCGCTTTCAAGGTAACTCAATTTACGGTATGGTTGGCCTTGGTATTGGCGCAATTCTTAATATAATTTTAGACCCTATTTTTATAAAACTTTTTGACGGTGTTCAAGGCGCTGCTATCGCTACGATGGCTTGCCAAATTTTAAGTTTTATTATTTTAATAGTAGGTACTTTTTATGGTAATAATTTACGTTTAAATTTAAGAAAACTTAAGTTAAATAAAAATTTATTAGCAGAACTTGTCAAAGGTGGTTTACCAAGTTTATTCCGTCAAGGCACTATGAGTATTGCTACCGTTTGTTTAACGCTTATGTCAAAGCCGTTTGGCGATTGGGCTATTGCAGGCGTATCTATTGCTACTAGGATAACTGGTATATTCTACTCTATTTTAATCGGTTTTGGTCAAGGGTTTCAACCAGTATGCGGGTTTAACTATGGCGCAAAAAAATACGATAGGGTTAGGGAAGCGTTTAAGTTTTCAGTAATCGTATCAACTTGTTATATGTTGATAATATGCGCAATATCGCTTATTTTTTCAAAACAACTTATCTCTATTTTTAATACCAACACTAACAACCTTTCTCAAGAAGATATGCTTAAAGCCGTAGACGTAGGCATACGCACGCTAAGGTTACACGCATTGGCTTTTCCCGTAGCAGGGTTTTATATGGTAAGCAATATGATGATGCAAAATATCGGCAGACCGGTGCGTGCGTCTATTTTAGCAGTATCAAGGCAGGGTATAGCGTTTATACCACTCGTGCTAATTTTACCTAGGTTTTGGGATTTGTTTGGCATATTAATTTCGCAAACTATTGCAGATATAATATCATTTATTATATCAATACCAATATTTATATCTGTCATGAAGGAAATCCGTGTTATGGAAAATTCTTTAAAAGAAGACTCTTTACAGCAAAAACTAAACTAATTTACATAGTATTTTAAGGCGCGCTTAGTAGGTGCGCCTTTTTTGAACCCCGTGTCTAATACGGGGTTTTCGATATACAAAAAACTCGACTTGTTAAAAGCCGAGTTTTATAAGTTGCATATTTAAATCCCTATGATAAAAGCGATATACAGGTGGTTTTTTTAACAAATAAATCAATTATATTATCGTAAAAATTTTTATAATATTAAATTTTTAATAGTTGATTTATTTTTTTGCACCAAAGTTTCCAAGTTTCAAGGTTAACGGGGCTTTTACCCGTTACAAAATGGTTATACGACGTTTTTCCGTTTTCTTTCCACTCAATAATAAGTAAGGTGGGTGTTTCGGGTTCGGGTATACGCTGTAACATGCGTGAGCAATTTTTTGCCTCATCGTATTCGCCTAAAGCAATAACTTTTTCGTTATTATTTTCATCCATAGCCAAAATGCGATAACTGCCACGATGTTTTTCAAGCGTATTGTTTGCGGAGTATAGTGCAATTTCACCGTCAAGCTCGTATCTAACTATCATTAAAGCAAAGGCTTGTTGGGATTCTTTTATCCAGTAATAAGGCATTTTTTTGCCACCTTCGCTATCTATTACGGAATAGTTAAATAGCATCTGCCACATATCTGCAAGCGACCACCATAAAACCCCGGTTTTATTAGGTCTATCAACACGGCAAAATTCAATAATTTCTTTAAATATTGCCGAGCAAATCACGTTAACCCCAAATTTAAAGTCATCCCAATCGTCAAGCGTAAAATCACGCCCAAACCACGTAGAACAAAGTTCTCGGCTAACTTGCAACCAACTTTGTAAATAAGAGTCCGTTTGATGATGTTGAAGGTTTCGTTTGCTTGCAGGGAAGTATTCATCCCACAACCTAGCAAGTCTAGGATATTCTCTTGCAAAAATATCTTTATTATCACTTATAGCACAGGTATAATAAGGTCCTGTTTCACCAAGGAAACGGCTTTTACACTCACGCAATACTTTAGGTAATGTAGGTACGGGTGTGTAAAGGTGAATTTCACACATATGTTCCGATACGTTTTTGGGTATTCTCGTTTTCCAGTCCTCAACATCGGGGGCGTGGCGTTCTTTCCAGTTTGTGTCGGAAATATACGGTGAACTTTCAACGTATTTACGGTATGGGTCAAAACGCAGTACTGCTTCGCGAAGCACCTCACGGCTTATTTTATTATCCGATGGAAGGATAGAAGTTTCCGAGTGATTCCAATGTAAAAATTCGTCGTCTTCATTATCACCACACCAAACTGCAAGAGAAACGTGGTTTCTAAGGCTTTCAATAACAACCCTAGCTTCTTTTGCTACCGCATCGCAGTAAGTTTTATCTAAAGTAGGATATTCACCGGCAAACATAAAGTCTTGCCAAACCATTACGCCGTTTTCGTCACACCAGTTAAAAAATTTATCGTTTTCGTAAAATCCACCACCCCAGATACGTATCATATTGCACCCAAGGTCACGCGTTGTTTCAAGGAAGGGTATAACTTTATCATCTGCTTTTGCTGGGATTGCGTCGGTAGGCTTCCAGTTAGTCCCCATTATATAACACGGTTCGTTGTTTACTACAAATTTAAATTCACCCTTGCCGTCTTGCGTAATCCCTTCGTCACGATCAAGTCTAATACGGCTTAAACCCCATTTCGATTGCCAAAAACAAAGCGTAGTATCGTCTTTTTTAAATTTTAATTCAATATCGCAAAGATTTGCTTCACCAAATCCACGTGGCCACCATAATGGTGCAACGCTTCGTGGAAGTTGAAAATTGACTTTTCCACGTACAAAATGTACTTTCATATCTCCTGAAGCAAGTTCTTTTCCGTTAAAAGATAATTTCCATTCAAGAAAACACCCGCGCGTATCGGGAAGTGAAGACTGTACGTTCCAAGTAAATCCCGCCCAAACAAATTCATCCGTAACGCGTTCGGTGTATAGGTAAACGTTGTCAAATCTATGTGGGGGTAAATATTCAATATAAACGGGACGCCATATGCCTACCGTCAAAAGTCTCGGGGCGTTATCCCAACCCCAGTGATGGCGTGCTTTACGTAAAAAAGTTTGACCACTTAAAACGGTCGTTCCACGTCCCATAGTCATAGGGTCGTAGTCGTTTTCACGCGCCCATAAAAGTGGACTACGTAAAACTACTTCAAGGACGTTATTCGTTTCTTTTAAAAGTCCATCTACGTTTGCACGATGAGGGATAAACATATTGCGCGCTTCAATAATTTTAACGCCGTTAAGTGTAACGTCCGCTATGGTATCTAGACCTTCAAACACTAGCTCACGTGTCCAGCCGTTTTCGGCTTTAGGCGCATCAAAGGTGGTGGTATAAGTCCAGTCGTCAATACCTTCAAGAAATTCTGCTGCAGATATATCGTCGCATGGGGTAACGTCGCTAATAAGCCCTGCTTTTTGTAAGTCAAGTTCCACGCTTCCAGGGACAATGCCGTTTATAGTTTTTTTGTTTTTTGTATCTATATCGGTATAAGTAAGTTGCCAATTTCCACAAAGTGAAAGACGCATATTTTATCTCCTATTTTTTTTATTACTTTACTATTATTTTAGCACTTTTATTTGCAAAATCAATTGATTATCTTATTTTTTTTGAGTATAATTTTAGCACAATCTTAATATTTTATTAAAACTTAAGGGTATAAGAATTTTTACAGTACTATACCAAATACATAACAAATTTGCTATCTTTAACGCCATTTTGGAAAAAGCTAAAGTATTACGATTTAAGCTTAGCCTTGTTAAACGTTTGTTTTTTCTTGGTATAATTTTAAAAAATTACGATAAATCGTAATAAATGGTAAAATTTAGCTGTTTAACCACTAAAAAGATTGACAAAATGTTTGGTTTAGTGTTATAAAGTATACAAGATATTTTTAGATAAAAATGGTTTAGCGTTTTATATAAACAAAATCGTTTTAGAAACATCAAACGGCAAATTTTATTTTGCGTTTGGGGAAGGAGTTTTTTATATGAGTAACTTAAAAAAGGAAACAAGATGTATCCACAGTGGTTATTTACCAAAAATGGTGAACCTCGTCAAATCCCTATCGTACAAAGCACTACTTTTAAGTACGATACTAGTGAAGACATGGCTAAGCTTTTCGATTTAGAAGCAAGCGGATATTTTTATTCGCGTTTGCAAAACCCCACTTGCGATTACGTCGCTGCAAAACTTACTAGTTTAGAGGGCGGTACAGCAGGTATGCTTACTTCATCTGGTCAAGCAGCAAACTTCTATTCTATTTTTAATATCGCTAATTGTGGCGATCACGTTGTATCGTGTTCAGCAATTTACGGTGGTACGTTTAACCTTTTCTCCGTTACTATGAAGAAGATGGGTATCGATTTTACTTTCGTTTCACCCGATTGTACTGAAGAAGAACTTAACGCAGCGTTTAAGCCCAACACAAAAGCCGTGTTTGGTGAAACTATCGCTAACCCTGCGCTTTCTGTTTTAGATATCGAGATGTTTGCAAGATGCGCACACGCACACGGTGTTCCACTTATTATTGATAACACTTTTGCAACCCCTATCAATTGTAGACCTATCGAGTGGGGTGCTGATATTGTAACGCACTCTACTACAAAATATCTTGATGGCCACGGCTCCGCAGTAGGTGGCGCTATTATTGATTCAGGTAAATTCGACTGGATGGCTCATAAAGAAAAATTCCCAGGTCTTTGCACGCCTGACGATAGCTATCACGGTATCACTTATGTTGAAAAATTTGGTTTAGAAGGTGCTTTCATCACTAAAGCGACCGCACAACTTATGAGGGATTTTGGTTCAACCCCAGCACCACAAAGCGCTTTCTTACTTAACTTAGGTATTGAAAGTTTACACGTAAGGATGGCGCGCCATTGTGAAAACGCTTTAAAAATTGCAACCTATTTAAGCACTAACGATAAAATCGCTTGGGTTAGATATGCTGGTTTAAAAGGTGATAAGTATTACGATTTAGCCCAAAAATATATGCCCGACGGTACTTGTGGCGTTATAAGTTTTGGTGTAAAAGGTGGTAGGAAGGCTGCCGAAAAGTTTATGAAGTCTCTTAAACTTGCTCAGGTAGAAACCCACGTTGCCGATGCAAAAACTTGTTGTTTACATCCTGCAAGCGCAACACATCGTCAAATGTCTGATGACGAACTTTTAGCAGCAGGTGTAACGCCGGATTTAATTAGATACTCTTGTGGTATCGAAAACGCCGACGATTTAATTGCTGATATCGAACAGGCGCTTCAAAACGTATAAATATATAAGGAAATAGATTATGCCTATAAAAATCCCAAACGAACTACCTGCAACAAAAATCTTAACTAACGAAAACATCTTCGTTATGACTGAAACCCGTGCATTAACGCAGGATATCAGACCGTTGCAGATAGCTTTACTCAACTTAATGCCAACAAAAATTGATACCGAAACGCAATTTTCACGTTTGTTGGGCAATACGTCTTTGCAGGTAGAATTAACTCTACTTCACACCAAGACGCATGAGTCTAAAAATACGTCTAAAGAGCATATGCTTGCGTTCTATCAAACGTTTGATGACATCAAGGATAGGAACTTCGACGGGTTAGTCGTAACCGGCGCTCCTGTTGAAAATTTACCTTTTGACGACGTTGAGTATTGGGAGGAGTTGAAAACTATTTTAGAGTGGTCTAAAACCCACGTGCATAGCACCGTTCATATTTGTTGGGGCGCTCAAGCAGGGCTTTATTACCATTATGGTATAAATAAATATCCATTAGGTAAAAAACTTTTTGGTGTGTTCGAGCATAACGTTTTAGATAAAAAATCAGTTTTAATGCGTGGTTTTGACGATACGTTTTTTGTACCACACTCACGCTATACGACGGTCAAAAGGGAAGAAGTTTCCGCTGTAGACGATATTATTATTTTAGCTGAATCCGAAGAAGCAGGCGTATCTATCGTTGCATCAAAAGATTACCGTAAAATATTTATTATGGGTCATAGCGAATACGACACTAATACTTTACTTAAAGAGTATTTGCGCGATAAAAATGCAGGAATCCCCATAGACGTACCCCTTAATTACTTTCCAAATGACGACGATACTAAGTATCCAGTTTCTAAGTGGCGCGCGCATGCAAATTTGCTTTTTTCTAACTGGTTAAACTATTGCTTGTATCAAACTACACCTTATAATATTGAAGAAATTAAATAATTTTTATAAAATAATCAGGCTTGTTAATTAAGTCTGATTTTTATTTGTAAAAATTAAGTGATAAAAATTAGAACGTCAACACGCTCTTAAAGTGTGTTTAAATTATAATGATGATAAAAAAAGAGTGGTAAAAACCACTCTTTATTTTTTTAATACATGCCACCGCCCATCGGGGGTTGTGCAGGGGTAGGTTCGGGGATATCTGCAACGATACTTTCAGTCGTTAAAAAGATACCTGCAACAGACGCTGCGTTTTCTAAAGCAGACCTTGTAACCTTAGTCGGGTCAATAATACCTGCTTCAACCATATCAACGTATTCGTTGGTAAGTGCGTTAAAGCCGTAGTTGGGATTTTCGGATTTTAATACTTCGTGTAAGATGATTGCGCCGTCAAGACCTGCGTTAGAGGCAATTTGTCTTAAAGGAGATTCAATCGCTTTAAGCACGATTAACGCGCCAGTCTTTTCATCACCAGATAAACCTTCTGCGTAAGCTTTAAGTTCTGGGATAGCCGTAATAAGCGCAATACCACCACCGGGTACGATACCTTCTTGTACGGCAGCCCTAGTTGCGTTTAATGCATCTTCGATACGAAGTTTCTTTTCCTTCATTTCAAGTTCGGTAGCAGCACCAACGTTTATTACTGCAACACCGCCTGCAAGTTTTGCAAGACGTTCTTGAAGTTTTTCTTTATCGTAATCGGAAGTAGTAACCTTAATTTGTTCTTTAATAGCAAGTTTTCTTGCTTCAATCATTTGGGGATTACCAGCACCACCAACGATGGTAGTGTTGTCTTTATCAACCTTAACAGAAGTACATCTGCCAAGCATATCAATAGATACGTCCTTAAATTCAATGCCTAAGTCTTGTGATACCACTTGACCGCCTGTTAAAATAGCGATGTCTTCAAGCATAGCCTTTCTTCTATCGCCAAAGCCAGGTGCTTTAACTGCTACGCAGTTAAATATGCCTTTAAGCTTATTTACTACGAGCGCTGCAAGAGCGTCGCCTTCAACGTCTTCAGCAATAATTAAAAGTTTTTGACCTTGTTGAGCAAGTGGTTCGATAATCGGTAAAATTTCTTGTATAGAAGACACCTTTTTATCAGTAATTAAGATAAAGGGGTTTTCAAGTAATGCTTCCATTTTATCGGTATTAGTAACCATATAAGCAGATGCGTAACCACGGTCAAATTGTAAGCCTTCAACAGAAGTAAGTTCCGTCTTCATGGTTTTACTTTCTTCAATAGTAATTACACCGTCTTTGCCAACTTTTTCCATAGCATCGGAAATAAGTTCGCCAACTTCGTCATCCCCAGCAGAGATTGCTGCAACTTGCGCAATAGAAGTCTTGTTTTTAACGGGGGTGGAGATAGCGTGTAACTTTTCAGTTACAACGTTAACTGCGCCACTAATACCTTTTTTTAAGATAACGGGGTTTGCGCCTGCCGCAACGTTTTTAAGACCTTCTTTTATCATTGCTTGGGCTAAAACCATAGCAGTAGTAGTACCATCACCAGCAACGTCGTTGGTTTTTGTTGATACTTCTTTAACCATTTGTGCACCCATGTTTTCAAAAGCGTCTTCAAGTTCAATTTCTTTTGCAATGGTCACGCCGTCGTTAGTAACAAGGGGAGCGCCGTATTTTTTATCTAATACAACGTTTCTACCCTTAGGGCCAAGCGTGATTTTTACGGTATTTGCTAAAATATCAACACCCTTTTCAAGAGCGACTCTAGCATCTTCACCGTGTTTTAATTGTTTTGCCATATTACACCTCTATAAATTATTCTACAATGGCGAGAATATCCGCCTGTTTAATAATGGTAACTTCTTTACCGTCGACTTTAAAATCTGAACCAGCGTATTTAGAGTAAAGCACTGTGTCGCCAACCTTAACTTGCATAACTACTTCTTTACCATCAATAATACCACCAGGTCCTACTGCAACTACTTTTGCAAGTTGCTGTTTTTCTTGTGAAGCGGAAGGGAGTATAAAGCCGCTTTTAGTAGTTTCAGCATTTTCTACTGATTCAACTACAACCTTATCGAATAAGGGTTTAATTTTCATATTAAATACCTCCAAATTTAGCACTCTAACCTTTTGAGTGCTAACTATATTTAATTATATACTAAGCGTACGGTTTGTCAAGTGTTTTTTAAGTTTATTTTACTAAAACAAAGCATAATTTTTGTCGTAATTCGTAATTTAGATAAAATTATATTGAAAATTATCTAAATTTATGATATATTATTATAAAAACAAGTTTTGGAGTATTTTTTATGAATAAGTGGGATAAAAGATTTATGGATATGGCTGAGGTCGTTGCGACGTGGTCAAGCTGTTATCAAGAAAACCGTCACGTAGGCGCAGTAGTCGTTAAGGATAAAAGGATTTTAACAACAGGTTATAACGGTGCGCCACAAGGGATTAAAAGTTGTAGCGAAAGGGGTTCGTGTTTAAGGCGTGAGCGCAATATTCCTTCCGGAACTATGCAAGAGGTTTGTTATGCAGTACATGCAGAGCAAAATGCTATTTGTCAAGCGGCAAAAATAGGTATTCCGCTAGAAGGCGCTACTTTATACTGTACTCATCAGCCGTGCGTAATATGCGCAAGGATTATCATCAATTCAGGTATTAAGCGTATTATTTATAAACACGGCTATCCAGATGAATTTGCTATGCAACTTTTTAATGAAGCTGGGATGGAAGTTATTAAATACGACGATTTAGTTTAATATTATTACCACTTTTTGGTAAATTAAAAGCCCCTTAAAGGGGCTTTTTTATATCAAGTTTTTCTTATTGATAGTTTTAATTATATATTTAACGTTTTTATCACAATGAAAAATCTCCCTAGAATATTCCTTTACGATATTAAGATAATTATATGTATTATCATCTAACGTGCTTTCTACGTAAAAAGCGCAAATAATATATAAAATAGAGTATAAACAAAGGTTAATTTTATCTAAAATTTTACCATCGTAAACGGCAGTTAAATAAAACCTAAATATGTAGATTGCTAAAATTTTAATAATAAAGTTTTTGTGCGGCGTGGTGTTTAAATAATCGTTAAGTTCATTAATAAAATTATCGGTAAAAATTAAGTTAGTGATTTTAGTTATAGTATTTTTAATGTTTTTGCGGGTAAAGGTACATTTTGAAAGTGTTTTAATTATATCTTGTACTAAGTCGATATTAAAACGAAACTCATCTGCTTTTTCATATTCTATTTTAATAAAAGTAGCGTCGTCTATCTCTTCTTGCAAAATATCTTTTAGGTTAATAATACCACCTAAAATTTCACTTAAGTTTAAGTTTTTATCAAAAATAAAATTAAACAAATCGGCCCTAGATTCATTTAAATAATTAAAAATTTTGGTATCGATTTCATTTAATACAGGTAAGGTATCGTCTAAGCGTTCTACAAAAGATAAATCTTCATCATATAATAAACGAACGGATTCGGGGCAGGAAAGCGATAAAGTGATCTCTTTTATAGCGCCAAAATTTTCAATAAATCTTGGGTGGGATTTGCAAACTTCCGATAAAC
>JAGANI010000039.1 GCA_017624285.1 Clostridia bacterium | reverse complement strand
TACCTGTCATTGTGAGCGAGTATAACGAGCGCGACAATCTCCCTTTATTAAATCTTCTAAGGTGGGGGATTCTCACGCAAAACAAAAGTTTTGCTCAGAATGACAATAAAAATAATTCTGTCATTATGAGGAGCGTTAGCGACGTGATAATCTCCGTTTTTCAATTTTCTAAGGTGGGAGATTCTCACGCTTGCGCTTAGAATGACAAAAGTGTATAGGGGATTCTCACGCTACGCTCAGAATGACAATTGTGTTGTCGTCATTGTGAGGAGCGATAGCGACGTGACAATCCCCCCATTTTAATATCATTTATAACGTAATAATCATAAAAGTAAACGCAAAAAACTCACTATTGACAATGCTTATTTAATATGTTATAATATAATTACCAAAAAGGTAAGTATACGTTGGATTTTTATATTAAAGGAGCAAGTGTTAAAGTATATATAATAAATCTTAATATTTAATTTTTTATGCCCTTAACACTTAACTAGGGGCATTTTTTGTATAAATAATAAAAGGGGGTATAAAATGAAAAGATTTTTAACTATATTTTTAAGTTTAATAATAAGTTTATCTTCCTTAATGCTAATAAGTTGTAAAAATAGTACAGGTGATACTAGTAATGATAATAATCGTTACCCAGAGTTTATGTTAGATCAAATACTTTTAATGGCGGAATTTAACTACGAGGAATTTAGTGGTATTAATTTTACGGATAGCCCTCCTATATATATACGAGAAAATTTAAATATGGTGTATGATAGGTTAATTATAGGAGTTTCAAATTGGAATATTTATCAAAATATGGATAAATATGAATGTTTATATCAGTCAGGAAGTGTATTTGATCGTTTTGTAGAAATATACGATGAACAAATAAAAGATAAAATTGATGGTAATGGTTTTTATTTTATTAATACTGGTAGTGAATTTGTCCCATATGCACCATGGCTTCCAAGAGTTATAAATATATTTATATGTGCAGATAACGAGATAGATAATACGTATGTTAACTCTATAATCGGTCAGACTATAGATGACGTTTCTTATCCATTACCAGAAGATGCCCCTTGGAGTTATAAAATGCAACCTTTCCTTCAATATGGATATTCTAGATTGAGGATATCTGCATGCTTTGCGCCAGTAGATAGCAACGTAACTAGTAATGATTTTAATTTTGAATATTGCAAGATTTTTAATAATAATAGATGGGAGTATTACGTTAACATTTACGTAGGGGAAGTATGTATTGGTACGTGTCAAATAGTAGATAACACTTATACTATCCCAAAAGAGTGGTACGAGTGGTATTTTACAACCTATTTATATAGGGCTTAAAAATATAAAAAAGGCAGGGGATACCTGCCTTTTTGTTTTATATTGTAGGGGATTCTTACGCAAACAAGTTTGCTTAGAATGACAAAATAGGTGGGGGCGCAGGATAAAACTTATTCAAAATGACAATATGGGGAGATTTTAAAAAACGGTTGAATACTTTTTATATATATGTTAAAATACTATATAGATATTTTATTATAAACGTATTACGTTTTAGTTGTTAAGGAGTTTTATATGAACCTTAAAAAAAATTGGATTTACGTCGCTATATGCGTGGCGGTATTTGGTATTTTATTGGGGCTTGCAACGGCGTTTGATTACAAAATTTCTTCTACTATTGCTGATTTAGATAAAGGGGAATTTTACTCAAACAACCTATTTGGTCAAATTATTGAAGTAATAGGTAGCTTCCCGATATACTACATGATTGCGCTTGCGCTTTTTGCAATAGCTTATAACTACCAAAGGATAGATAAGCGCTGGCTTAGTATCTTGGTATTTTGCATTTGTATAGCAGGGGCGTTGCTTGCAACTTATATCGGTGTTGACGACTGTATGGATGATTTTGCCGACCACAGCGTAAAATACCTAAACTGGCCCGAAGGCTTTAAGTTTTTACTATGCTTTGGTATTGCGGTAATTATTTACGCGCCAACATTTTACTTTTTTAACAACTTAAAACAAGCCACCCATCGCAAACTTTTAATATGGGCAATCGTGGTATTAGGTATGGTTGTAATATCGCAAGTATTTATTTATATCTTAAAACCCCTTGCAGGTAGGCTTAGATACCGTGGTATAAGTATTTTGGGTGAAGAATACACCTTTGTCCCGTGGTACGATTTTAACGGTTCGGTCGATAAAGAAGCCGTTTTACTTGCCAACCCTGAACTTTTAGTTTATGGTGAAGAAGTCGCTTTAGATTTAATTAGGGATTCTTTTAGGTCCTTCCCGTCGGGGCATACGGCGTCTTCGGCAGCGGTGTACGGTTTTTTATATCTTCCGTTTTGTATAAATAAGTTTAACGATAAAAAGTGGAAGATTTTATTAAACGTTTTAACCGTTTTATTTACTGGCTTAGTTGCCGTTGGTAGAATCGTCGTTGGGGCGCACTACTTTTCAGACGTATTAGTGGGTGGCACGATAACTTACGCGTCTTTATGGCTTTCTGCACTTATATTTGAAAAGTTAAGGGTAAAATTATTAGCTAAAGAGCCTATGGAGTTAAAAGCAGAATAATTTATATCTAACCATAACTAAAAAACTTCTCAAAAAAGCATTAAAATTTCTCAAATATTGCTATATTTGCAAAAATATGTTGCAAATATTTAGTTTTATGCTAGGTTTATGATATCATTATTATTATATAAAATTAAGGAGTGGTTTAATATGAAAAACGATATTAAAAATTTAACCATTGATGAAAAAATCGAACTTTTAACCGGCTATACTGCTTGGGATATACATAAAATTGATAAGCTTGATAAATTCAACATGTCCGACGGCCCTTGCGGTCTTAGGAAAATCAGTTATAACGAAGATAGGAAGGAAGTAGCGCACTCTTCAACCTGTTACGCTTCGCCTGCGGTATTAGGTAATTCTTGGGATATGTGTTTAGTTAAGCAAGCGGCGTCTGCTATGGCTGACGACTGTATTGACGAAAACGTTGATATGCTTTTAGCGCCCGGTATCAATATTAAGCGTGACCCTAGATGTGGTAGGCATTTTGAATACGTTTCGGAAGACCCGTTACTCGCAGGTACTTACGGTAAAGTGTTTATCGACGGCTTGCAAGAAAAAGGCGTTGGTACGTCGTTAAAGCATTATTGTTGTAATAACGAAGAAGACAACCGTCAATCTTGTGATAGCGTCGTTTCTAAACGCGCGCTTATGGAAATTTACACACGTAACTTTTACTATGCTTGTAAGGCAAAACCCACTACCGTTATGTGCGCTTATAATAAAGTAAACGGCTTATGGTGTTCAGAAAACACTGAACTTAACGATATTTTATACAACAAATTAGGTTTTGACGGCGCAATAGTTTCCGACTGGGAAGCAGTGCATCACAAAGTGCCTTCGGTTAAATCCGGTTTAGCGCTCCAAATGCCTTACCGTAAAGGTATGTTTGAAGAAGTTAAGGAAGCTTTATCTAAAGGTGAAGTTTCTGAAGCGGAAATCGACGTTTGCGCAGGTAGGACTATTGATTTAATCAATAAAATCCAAGAGATGAAGCCTTTACGTAAAACCACTACCGATTTAACTGGTAGGCTTAAAATCGCTTATAACGGAGTTATAGGCGGTGCTGTATTACTTAAAAACGACGGCATACTTCCGTTAAAGACTGGCGTTAAACTTGGTCTTGCCGGCAATGTTAAAGATTATGCTTTCTGTGGCGGTGGTTCGGCGCACGTTATTCCGTCAACCCCCGTTATTAGCCTTAAACAAGCGTTATTAAATAAAGGTTACGACGTTTTAGAAACAAAAGATATTATTTATAATACTTGGCACGGTCATGCTGAATTTTCTTCTTTCGGCGCAGTACCCGGCGTAGATGCTTTTAGTGATGCTGATTACGTTATTTACCACGCTGCTACCAGTAAAGACGTTGAGTCTGAAGGCTTTGATAGGCACGATTTACGCTTAGACCCGGTAATTGAAGCAAATATTAGGCATATTGGCGATACATATAAAGGTAAGGTTGTAGTAGTGTTAAACGCTGGCGCACCTATCGACGTTTCGGCTTGGATAGATCACGTTTCAGCATTGTTATTCGTAGGGTTTGGTGGTACTTGCCAAAACGACGCTACAGTTGACCTTTTATTCGGTTTAGAAAATCCGTCTGGTAAGTTGTCTGAAACGTGGCCTAATAGGTTAGAAGACATCTCTTGCTTAAACCCTTACGATAGCTATATGATGCAAAACTTCTACACCGATGGTATCTACGTAGGTTACCGCCATTACGATAAAAATAATATTAAGCCAAGGTTTGAGTTCGGCTACGGCTTAAGCTATTCTAAATTTGATTACGCTAATTTATCCGTTAAAGATTTGGGTAATAAGTTAGAAGTTTCTTACGAAGTTAAAAACGTTTCCGACGTAGACGGTAAAGAAGTATCTCAAATTTATATGTATTCACCGGCAAAGGTAATCGATAGACCTATAAAAGAACTTATCGGTTGGGATAAAACCATGGTTA
>JAGANI010000038.1 GCA_017624285.1 Clostridia bacterium | reverse complement strand
TACATACCTTCTAGGTATGCTCCATCAAGTTAGTCGTAATCTTTATCGTATTTTTCTAGCCAAAGCACTTTTGTTAATCAATACGTTTCGCTCCGTTCCTTTTTCTACCTGTCATTATGAGGAGCGTTAGCGACGTAGCAATCCCCCCAAAATCAAACCACAAAATCGTCATAAAAAATCTACAAAATTTGGCATTGACAAATATTTTTTAGCGTGGTATAATAAAATTACCAATAGGTAGGTATACTACAATGCGCATTTATTAAACTACTTAACGAGCTAGTGTTAAAGTATATAAACCTTAATATTTAGTTTTTATGCCCTTAACACTTGTTTAGGGGCTTTTTTGTCTAAAATGATTTTATGTTTATAAGGAGGCTAAGCGATGAAAAAACTAAAACGAATTTTAGGGATTTATTATTTTAAGGAGGCTTTAATCTTACTTTAATTTTATGGCTAATAATAGCCATATTATACAAATATTTAAAGTTTTAAATTAAGGAGGATTTTTTATGAAAAAAATTATTGTTGCTTTTTTGTTTATGCTGATTTCAGTTATAGCTCCTTTTCAAGGGATTGTTTTTGCTTCTGCACAAGAAAATGACTCTTATAAAGATAGCAAAAGTTATTCTGTTAAACCAAAGGTAGAAGATACCGACTACAATTGGACACACGAGGATTCTTATGATACTTTTATGGAGGCATATTTTCGAAATTTAAATTCTAATATGGGGTACAATTTATATGGTTCATGTAGTTACGTTGCATTAGGGATGATGTTATCATATTACGATACATATTTAAATGATGGTATTATTTCTGAAAATTATGATGCTGTTTCAAATTATAGTAAAATTTGTTTTGTTAGTAATAATGAATCTCCAGGCATTATTGATGAGACTACAATAATTATTGGACAAGATTACACTTTTCAATTAGATGAGTACTATAATCCAGTTATGTGTGAAGAGACTTATCTTGAATATATAAATTATGCAAAAGATAAATCATTACATGCTAAACTTATAGATATTGGTATTCAAAAAGGTTACGTAGATATAAACACTACGGGGTTTTTATGTGGATTATCGCATGATGGAGCAATAGATGTATTAAACCAGTATTTAAGTAATTTTACGTTTTTACAAAACAAATATCAAATTATAGAATATAACAATACCTATAATAGTGTAGAAGATTTTGTAATAGAAAAAATTGATTTGGGTTATCCAGTTTTTGTTTCAATTTATGATAGCACTGGTCAAAATGAATCACACTCTGTTGTTGCCTATGATTATAAATATATCAATGGTGAATTGCAAATTTATTGTAACATGGGTTATGGCTCTCATAAATATGCTTACTATCCAATATTTTTAAATTATACAAATTGCACTGATGCCTTTATTATTGATTTTGATTTAGAGCATACACATTCAAACAATTATGCATTGCGTATAGGTAGCAAGACAACGTATTATTGTTATTGCGATGAAAACATTGAAACATACAAATCATTACACGTAGGGGCATATAATTATGTGTACAAGGATACTATTTATCATAATACATATTATAATTGTGGTCATGTTTTACAAGAAAAACATTTATTTGTTATATATCCAGAAGACTGGGCTATGTATTCAACAGGGTTTGGCGTTTTCTCTTTAAGGGATGAAATGCTTTGCGCTTGTGGTGTTTCTAGGCGTGAAATTGCAAATATGTAAAAACAGGGGGTATTTTTAATGAAAAAGATTGTTGTGTTATTATTAATATTTATGTTATGTTTTTCATCTTTATTTATCTCTTGTACAAACAACGACGATTCAAACACTCCACCTACCAATATTAGTCCATCTATTGAAGATTTAGGGCCATTACCAACACAGGTTACTAACATACCTTTTGGTAAAGATAATTATCAAAAAATAACGTTTAACGCTACAAGTAAAATGTATTCATCTAAATTAAATGGTGACCCTGTTTTTGATATCCATAGAAGTGTATCAGCAATACCTTGGCAAATATTTAATGGTACAAAATGGGGTGGTTTTACCGGTGTAAAAACAGAATACCAAACATTTAAAAATAATTCTAACACACGTTTTTATCTATTAAAGGCTAATGAAGACAGTTTTTTAAAAACAGAAATTAACATTTTTGACCAAACTATTTTTTATAAATATTCTAAATATAATATTTATGGCGAGATAAGTGATGAAAACGTTATTACTGGCGACGTTGTAGAATCAGGTATAAAAATGCACCTTGGTACTTATTACGACGTACTTATCGGTAACGAAGATTTAACTGCTTGTAACACACATATAGGTTTTAGGTGGATTGGCGCTCCGTTGACAAAAGATTTTGTCTACGACCAATTAATTTTAGAGTTTGGTCAAGGAACGTTATTTGACGATAGTGAAAATAGTGTTTTTGTAAACGTATACTCTAAAAACATTCCTATTGGTATGTTGATTTGTAGCCCCGTAGTTGAACTAAAACCATACCTTGACGGCATAATAGACAACTATTATTTTTATTATGATTTTTTAGTGGATAGGCTTATAAAGCTATAATCTAAAACCTAAAAATTATTAAACGCCCACGGTATCAATCGTGGGCGATTTTTATAAAAAACATAAAAAATTTTTTATCTTTTATTGTATTTCATTTTTTATAGTGATATAATAAAAAAGCTGGCAATATGTTTGAAGTTTCCAACGTTTTTTATAAAGAAGTTAGCACTTTAATTTCAACAAATCCAGCGTTTGATGCAATCGTATTAAATTTGGGTTATAACGACGTCCATTATAACGAAGACGGCTATAAAAAATTTGCAAAACATTTATTAAGTTTTATAAAAAATTAGCGCTAGCGTAAATTTTGTTTTTTATAAAAGAAAGGGTACGTATATCGCAATTTTTAATAAATAAATTTTTAAAAATACAAAAAGGTGTAAAATGGAAAAGATTATTTTAAACGAAAATCAAGACGCAGTAGGTTGGTTATGGTTTATCCCCGATAAAGATTTTACCGAAGGCGTACCATGCTCAGGTTGGGGTATGGAGCGTTATCCAGAAGGCTCTGTTTTTGAGGGTCAAGTAAAGTACGACGGTAAAAAGTTTTATCGTCAAGGTTTTGGTAAGCAAGATTTCACAAATTCTTCATTAACCTTGCAAGTTCCCGATGGTATGGTTGGTAAAACTTTTTACGGCTTATACGATAGCGAGGGTCAACATCCTTGGATGTACGGCAACGGCATTTTATACTGTGTTGACGAAGTAACCGGCAAACCCGCAGGTTTTGTTAAAGGCTTTTTCGATTGCTTTTCTAATATTACCGATTGGCATGGCAATTTTGATCCTAACGATTTACTCCCTGGTTACACTTTAGATATGGAAGTAAAAATTGTTCCTTTTGTAAAACGTCATAATTATTTAGTTAAAACTTACGGCAATACTCCTTGTGATTGTTTATTTTTAGGCGATAGCTGGGTAGAAATGTGGAAAGACCCTAATCGCTACGGTGTTGACGTGTTTGAAAGGGATACTCAAGGCTTAAACGCTATCAACGTTGGTATAGGTGGCACTAAATTTTCAGACTGGTTACCTTGGCTTGACGAACTCGTTATCTGCCATAAGCCCAAAAAGATTTTCGTTAACTTAGGTTTTAACGATATCCACGGTTTTCAAACGGTTGATTACGTTTACGATTGCATGTTAAAGTTTATAAACGACGTTAAAACCGCTTTACCTGACGTTAAATTTTACTTTGCTGCAAACGTTTTATGTAGCCCGTTCGTTCCTTTCCACGATAGCGAAAGGGAGCTTAACCGTTTAACTAAAGAATTTTGCGATGCTAACGATTACTGTAAGTATATCGACGTGTATAAGCTTTTTACTAAAGACGGTCAAATGATACCTAATATGGACGACCTTTGTATTGAAGATAACCTTCACTTAAATTTAGATGGTTATAATATTTGGTCGCCATATATCATCGATTTTATCAAAAATAACTAATTTATTAAGGGTGGTTATAAAAAACCACCTTTATTTTTGTTGTAATATTTAAAAAAATCTCATATAAAAGGTTTTTTATAAAAATTAAGCATATTAATAATATCAACATACTTTTTATTATTTTAAATTGATGTAAAAAGAGGTTGCTTTTAGTTCTTATTTAGTTTATAATTATTATATTAATTTGTAAAGGAGTTATTATGAAAATCGTTATCGTAGGTTTGGGTAAAGTCGGTAGGACTATTTTAGCCAGCCTTGTTAAAGAAAGACATAATGTTTTTGCAATTGATACAGATCCCGAGGTTGTTGAAAAAATTCGTAGTAAGTACGACGTAATGGCGCTTTGTGCAAGTGGTACAGAGTACGACGTTTTACAAGAAGCTGGTGTTTCTAAGACAGAGCTTTTTATCGCAGTAACCGGCTCGGACGAACTTAATATGCTTTCGTGTTTTGCTGCAAAACGTATGGGTGCAAAGTATACCGTTGCCCGTATACGTGATTTGGAAAATAATGATAATAGTCTTGATTTTATGAAGTCGCAATTAGATTTATCTATGGCGATTAACCCAGAAAAGCTTTCGGCGGAAGCAATTTATAACGTTTTACAGTTGCCGTCGGCAAGTAAGGTAGAGACTTTTTCATCCAACCGTTTGGATATGATTGAAGTATTACTTAAAAACGATTCTCCTTTAGATGGTCTTAATTTAATAGAACTTCGTAAAAAATTTAAGGAAAAATTCCTTATTTCAACAGTATGTCGTGGGGATAAAGTCCATATCCCTAACGGTACGTTTAACCTTAAGGGTGGCGATAGGATAGGTATTATCGTATCTCGTAACGATACCGAAGACTTGCTTTCTAAAATGGGTATTGCAACCAAAGCCGTTAAGGACGTAATAATTTTAGGTGCTGGGATAATTTCAAACTATCTCGCAAAAATGCTAGTATCAGGTCGTCGCTCTGTTAAGATTATCGATATCAAAAAAGACGTTTGCGAGGGTGTTTGCGAAGCTTTACCAAACGCTGTAACCGTTATTAACGGTGATGGTATGAGCCAAGATTTATTGATTGAAGAAGGTATTACACGTACCGACGCGTTTGTTTCGCTTACCGGTAGTGACGAGCAAAATATTTTAATATCTTTCTACGCTAAGTCGCAAAACGTTAAAAAGGTTATTGCTAAAGTCCATCGTGAGGAACTTTCTGAAATAGCTGAAAATTTAGGATTAGAAAGTATAATTTCACCACGTAAAATCGTTGCGGACGTTATCGTTCAATACGCCCGTGCGTTGGAAAACACTATTGATAGCCAAATCGAAACTTTATATTCCGTTATGAACGGTATGGCTGAAGCGTTAGAGTTTAAAGTTTTACCAGACTTTAAATATGCGGGTGTTCCGCTTAAAGAGATGAAACTCGTTGACGGCGTACTCGTTGCAGGTATTACACGTAGTAAAAAAGCTATTATACCCTCTGGTGAAGACGTTATTTTACCTGGTGACGACGTCGTGATTATTGCTGAAGGCAAGCGTATTGTAAGTTTAGCAGATATTGTTAAGAGGTAATTATGAATTACAGATTTGTCTTTCATACGATAGGCAAAGTTTTAAAGGTTGAAGGCGTGATGCTACTGTTTCCGTTAATCGTGGCGTTCTTTTACGCAGGGACTGACGGTTTTTGGCCGGTAATAGCGCTGTCTATAACTATGGCGATAGCGTTTATATTGGGCTATGCGTTTACTTTAATCTTTAAGCCTAAAAACCAGTATTCCTTTGCAAAAGAAGGTTTAATAACCGTTGCGCTTGCTTGGATTACCGTGTCGTTAATAGGCGCGTTGCCTTTCGTAATCACTGGGGAAATCCCCAACTATATCGACGCTCTATTCGAAACCGTCAGCGGTTTTACAACTACGGGCGCGTCAATTATACCTAACGTTGAACTTTTAAGCCACGGCAGTTTGTTTTGGCGTAGTTTTACCCACTGGATAGGTGGTATGGGTGTGCTTGTATTCGTATTAGCTTTCGCTAGGAAAAATCAAGATAGATCTATACACATTTTACGTGCAGAGATGCCAGGTCCTATCGTAGATAAACTCGTTCCTAAAGCAAGGGATACAGCTATTATTTTATACGTTATATATATCGTCTTAACCCTAATTTTAACCATTATGCTTTTATTTGGTGGGATGAGCGTCTTTGAAAGTCTTATCCATGCTTTTGGTGCTGCAGGTACTGGTGGCTTTGGTATAAAACTTGATAGTATTGCTAGTTACAATGCTTACTGTCAATGGGTTATCGCTATATTTATGCTTATATTCGGCGTAAACTTTAACTTATACTTTTTAATAATTATCGGTAAAATCGGTACTGCTTTAAAAAGTAGTGAGTTTTGGGCATATATCGGTATATTCCTTTTAGCAGTTACTATAATTTGTATTGATATTTATAAGCAAATAGGTAATTTTTCAGACACCGTTAGGCTATCTTTTTTCCAAGCGTCGTCCATTATGACGACTACCGGTTATGTTACGACGGATTTTGATTTATGGCCGTCGCTTTCAAAATCGGTATTGCTAATTCTTATGTTTATAGGTGCATCTGCAGGCTCTACGGCAGGTGGCGTTAAGGTAGGCAGGGTAGTTATTTTATTTAAGATTATTGCAAATAACCTAAAAAAGGTTCTCCACCCAAGAACTACTACTATCGTTAAGTTTGAAGGCAAGGTTTTAGATGATGAAACTTTAAAAGCAGTAACGACATATTTAGCAATATATATATTTATTGTTGTTGCCGTGTTTTTACTGCTGTCAGCCGATCCAAACGTTTCTAATATGTTAAACTAGGTCGGTGGTAACGCTAACGCGATAGAAACTAATTTTTCAGCAACGATGGCGTGTATGAATAATATCGGTCCTGCCTTTTCAGGCGCTGGCCCAATGCTTAACTATAGATGTTACGGGTATTTTTCTAAAATTGTTTTAACTATTTCTATGCTTATCGGTAGGTTAGAGATTTATCCAATACTTTTGACTTTTAACGTTTTCACTTGGGTAAAAAAATAAAATTTACGACGCTTAATTATTAAGCGTCGTTTTTTTAAAAAATATATTAAAATTTAGTTGAAAATTCAATCAAACATGGTATAATTAATATACTATTTTTATAGAGGTATAACTATGAAAGCAGGTGTGGTTTTTAATAAGGAAGATATCCGTTATACTGATATCGATACACCCGTGGTTGGCGCTAACGACGTACTTGTTAAAGTAAAGTATACTGGCATTTGTGGTAGTGATATCCCACGTGTAAACGGTGATGCTTGCCACTTCTATCCAAACGTTTTAGGGCATGAATTTTCAGGTACGGTAGCAAAAATTGGTAACAAAGTTACAAAAGTTAGCGTTGGTCAACGCGTTGCCGGTGTACCGCTTATTCCTTGCTTAAAATGTGATGATTGCCAAAAAGGCAACTATTCTCTTTGTAAAAATTATAGCTTTATAGGTTCAAGGCAGTTTGGCTCTTTTGCTGAATACGTCTTAGTTCCGGAAATTAACGTTGTCCCATTTTATGATGAAGTTTCTTTCGAGCAGGGCGCTTTTTTCGAGCCTGCTACCGTTGCTTTACACGGCTTAAAACGCGTTCCTTACAAAGGTGGTAAAACCGTTGCAATTTTAGGTGGTGGCACAATAGGGCTATTTACCATGCAATGGGCAAAGATTTTCGGTGCTAAAAAAGTGGTGGTTTTCGATATCGCTTCGGTTAGGTTGGATTTAGCCAAAAAATTAGGTGCAGACGACGTCGTTAATACTTTGGAGGACGATTATTTAAAAAAGGCGCTCAGTTTAGTTGATAACAAGGGCTTTGATTACGTTTACGAAACCGCAGGCAACACTATCACTATGAAGATGGCTTTTGCATTAGCAGCTAATAAGGCAAACGTATGCTTTATAGGTACACCCACTAAAGAACTTTCATTTACCGTTAAAGAGTGGGAAAACTTAAACCGTAAAGAATTTAACCTTACAGGCTCTTGGATGTCTTATAGTGCTCCGTTTCCTGGGGAAGAGTGGTCTTTGGTTGCCCATTATTTTAAGACGGGTGCGCTTAAATTTGACGATTCTTTAATATTTAAAAAATATCCGCTTTCAAAAATAGACGAGGCTTTTTCCCTTTACAAAACCCCCGGTGCAGTAAAAGGTAAAATTTTAATTGATAGTGAGTTTTAGGGGTTTATTATGATTTTAACCGTCACGTTAAATACGGCTATCGATAAAGCCTATTTTATGGAAAACAAAATAGAAAACGGCACTGTAATGCGCGTCAAAACAGTTTCAAATACTGCAGGTGGCAAGGGGCTTAACGTAGCAAGGGTTATTAGCATTTTAGGTGAAGACGTCTTAGCAACCGGCTTTGCTGGTGGATATAGCGGTAAGTATTTAGAAAGCCTTTTAGATAAAGATAACGTTAAACACTCCTTTTACTTTGTTGAGGGCGAAACTAGAAGTTGTATCAATATTTTAGACCCCGTCTATGGCTCGACTGAGTATTTAGAACCGGGTTTTACTGTAAATAAAGACGATGCTGATAAATTTTTATCACATTTTAACGATTTAATTAAAGGTAGCGATATCGTAACTATTTCTGGTAGCGTACCAAAAGGTTTAGACGCTAGTATTTACGTAAAAATGATAGATGCCGTTAAAAATGCAGGCAAAATTGTAGTGTTAGATACTAGTGGTAATTTACTTAGAGAGTCTATCAAAGCAAAACCCCACGTGGTTAAACCTAATCAAGAAGAACTTGAGTCTTTATTTAACGTAAAGATAAACGGTATTTTAGATGCTAGTAAGTATGCAAGTAAACTTTCTAACGAAGGTATACCATACGTAATCGTTTCACTTGGTAAAGATGGTGCAATCGTTGCTTCAAATAATCAAGTGTATCACGCTGTACCACCAAAAATAAACGTGGTCAACACCGTGGGTTGTGGCGATAGTTTAGTAGGCGCTTTTTCAGTCGCGCTATATAAAGGTTTTAGTGTTAAAGACGCTATTAAATACGCTGTTTCGGTAGCATCTGCAAACGCTACTACTATGGGTACGGGTAGTTTTAATATTGAAGATCTTAATTCTATTTTAACCCAAACAAAAGTTACTTTATTATAAAAACACCACATAACGGGGTGTGTAAATATAAAAAATTATACATTTAGAGGGATATTATGTTAGTTACAACAAAAAAACTTTTACTAGATGCTCAAAAAGGTGGTTATGCGGTGGGCGCTTTTAACGTAGAAAATATGGAAATGGTTCAAGCCGTAGCAGCTGCTGCGGAAGAACTTAAATCACCAATAATTATGCAAACAACACCTGGTACGCTAAAGTACGCCGACGCAGATTACTTTTTTGCAAACGCAAAAGTTGCCGCTAAAAAGGCATCTGTTCCGATAGCGATCCATTTAGATCACGGCAATAGTTACGATTTAGCCGTACAAGCTTTTAACGCGGGTTATACGTCTATTATGATAGACGGCTCTCACGAAAGTTTAGAGGATAATATAGCTTTATCAAAAGCCGTTGTAGACGTTTGCCATATAGGCGACGTTCCCGTAGAAGGGGAGCTTGGTAAAGTAGGTGGTAAGGAGGATGATTTAGTCGCAGGTTATGACGATCCTTACACAAATCCTGACGAAGCAAAACTTTTTGTTGAAAAATCCGGTATAGACTTTTTAGCTGTAGCTATCGGTACGGCGCACGGCGTATATAAGGGCATACCTAAATTAGATTTAAATCGTTTATCTGAGATTAGAAAGGTAGTTGATATTCCGTTAGTATTACACGGCACTTCAGGCGTTCCCGACGACGTAGTTAAAGAGTGTATCAAGCGTGGTATTTGCAAGGTAAATTACGCTACCGATTTAAGAATTGCTTTTTCTAACGGCGTTAAAAAATATCTGGCTGAAAAACCCTCCGTTTACGACCCCAAAAAGTACGGCGCAGTTGGTCGCGAAGAAGTTAAAAAGTACGTTTTAGATAAAATTAAAGTCCTTGTTAGCGATTTTAAAGCGTAAACGTTTTATACTTATTTTACAAAATAAAACACCCCGTTACGGGGTGTTTTTTGTTATTTATTATGTTTAAACGTGGTTTTTAATTATTTGTATTAAATAAAGGCGTCATAATGTTTTCAAAATATTCAGTTAATTCTTCAGGGGTTTCTTTCATATCGTGGCAAAGCCACCAACTAACCGTTTCTACAAAAGATATAGAAATATGGTTTACTAAAAAATCTTCTGGTAAGTTAGATTGCTTTAATTTACCAGTATCTGCAAATTGCGTTTTTATTAGTTTTTTTAAATTAGTTTTAAAGTACTGTAAAAATATTTCATTATTTTGTGAGGATAGTAGCGCTAAAATATTACGGTCGTTCTCTTTTAAATGTCGCAATAAATGTAAAAATACAGAGTCTGCTTCTAATTTGCAAGAGTAATGGTAATGTCCGTGTGGCAAGCCCATAGCTGTGTCTATAATATGTCCAAATAACTCCTCGCATAAATCTTTTAAAAGGTATTCTTTAGTCTCAAAGTGTGTGTAAAAAGTAGCCCTGCCAACGTCAGCGTCGTCAATAATATCTTGCACGGTTATTTGGTTGTAGGCGTGTTTTTCAAGCAAACGCGTAAATGCGTTAAAAATGGCTTCTCTAGTTTTTCTCTGTCTTCTATCCATTATTTCTCCATACAAAATCGCTAAATTGTTCGGTATTATACATTGTTTATAAACTGGTTATATATTTTTATTGACTTCTTTTTTGAATTTTTTATATATTATTATCGAACATAATGTTCAGTATTAGATATAGTATACAAAATTTCATTTATTATGTCAATTAATGGAGGGTATAATGAAAAAGTTAATTAGTTTTTTATCTAGTATTCCTATGACGATAGTTAGTGGTGTCTTTTTAGTGCTAAGTTTTGTATTATTAAAGTTAGACGTAATTTTGCCAGTCGATCCAGCTTGGGTATCGGTAGTTATTAGTGGTATTCCGCTTTTATACCTTGCTGTTTGGCGTATTATTCATAATCCGGGTATAAGTAAAATCTCTTCGGCGCTACTTATCACGATTGCAATGATAGCCGCAATTATTATTGGCGATTTGTTTGCCTCTGGCGAAGTCGCTTTTATAATGGCGTTAGGTGCTATTTTAGAAGATTTTACCACCAACCGTGCAAAAAAGGGTCTTAAAAAACTTATTAAACTTGCTCCCACACAAGGTAGAAAAATCACAGATGATAGTGAAGTCCTTATTCCTGCTAGCGAAATTAAGGTTAACGATATCATACGTATTCTTCCAGGAGAAAAGATACCTGTAGACGGCGTAATAATTAGTGGTGATACATCAGTAGATCAATCTATCATGACGGGAGAATCTTTACCCGTTGATAAAAGTGTTGGTGAAGACGTTTTTTGTGGCACTATCAATCTTTTTGGCGCTATTGATATACGCGCAACAAAGGTTGGTGAAGATAGTTCTTTACAAAAGTTAATTCGTATGGTGCAAGAAGCTGAAGATAAAAAAGCCCCTATGGCGCGTGTTGCAGATAAGTGTGCTAGCTGGCTAGTTCCGGTTGCATTGTTAATCGCTATAATTACAGGTTTTATAACTAAAGACGTTACTAGGGCAGTAACTGTATTAGTGGTTTTTTGTCCTTGCGCTTTAGTGCTTGCTACCCCAACTGCTATTATGGCTGCAATCGGTCAAGCAACAAAACACGGCGTTATTATCAAGTCTGGCGAAGCGCTTGAAAAAATGGGCAAAGTCAATACTATTGCTT
>JAGANI010000037.1 GCA_017624285.1 Clostridia bacterium | reverse complement strand
TGGGGTAGTTAAATTTAATACTAAATCTATATTTTTGTCGCTAAAAATTTGTTCAGACGTCAAAACGTTTTCAATACCAAATTTATTTTGTGCGTTTAAAGCTTTTTCTAAGTCTAAATCGCAAACGGCATAAACGTTAACGTTTTTAAATAGAGTCGTTAAGTTTTTTAAATAAATACTACTTATATTTCCACAACCTATTATTGCTATATTCATATTATTTACCTCGTTGCATATAAAAAGCCACGGCGCATAAGCTCGTAAACTTCAGGTATATCAAAAACGTGTCTATCATGCCCTAGGGCGTTGTAATATACTTTACCCTTGCCCCAATATTTGGTGTAAACGACGGGGACTGTAACTTTACCGTTTGAAGAATATTGATGGTCGTCCCTATCGAATATCGTCGTTGCGTAAACTTTTATTGCAGGGTCAACGTGTATGTAATATTGTTCGCTAGTTACTGTAAAATCGTTGATACCAGTGGTTAAAGGGCTGTCCTTATCGGTAACGTTTACTTTATAAGTTATAGTATTAAAAGGGTGCGCAACCCATTGTGCCCCAGTCATAAATTGCCAGTCGGTATTTTCCCTAAAAGCATCGCACATACCACCGTGGCAACCTGCTATACCAGTACCGTTTGCTACTGCATTTAGTACGTTTTGGCACATTTCGTTAGTAATTTTACCCATCGTCCAAATAGGTATTATTAAGTCGTAAACGGATAAATCGTTTAAAAAACTGTCTAGCGTGTTGGATTTTGTTACGATAAAGTTTTCATTTTGCAACATTTTTTCAAAGAGGCTCGCAAGACCTTTGGGGTCGTGTCCTTCCCATCCGCCGTATACGATTAATGCTTTTTTCATAATTTACGCTCCTTTTTTTCTTAATTATAACAAAGCATTTATTGACTTTCTATACCAATGTGTGTATAATTTAAGACAAAAATAGTCTTTTGGTAGTTTTATGTTTTTTGAAAAACAACACTCTGTTATAGATAAAGAGTTTTTATTAAGCGCAAATAAAAGTTTAGATTTTCCATTACATATACATAAATCGTTTGAAGTTTTTTTTCAACGGTCTGGACAGACGAAAATCACAATTGACGATAAAGTTTATTTGCTATCATCAGGTCAGGCGGTGCTTATATTTCCATTTCAAAAACACGCGTATAATAGTGTTAAAGAAGGGGATTTACAGCTTTTGTTATTTTCACCAGATATGGCTGTGGATTTTTATAATGCAAATAAAATCCCTACCGATAACTTGTTTTATTTTGATAATAATATTGTTTCCCCCGACGGGTATTTGTTGCAAAAAGCGTTGGTATATTCAGTTTTAGGCGTTTTTGATAAAGGTCGCAAGTATGTTGAAAGGCAAAAAAGCACCGACGTTTTGTTGCAAATTTTATTGTTGACGGATTCTTTATACTGCACAAATTGCACGTTAAAAGAGTTAAGTAATAGGGTGGGGTATGATTACGCTTACGTATCAAAATTGTTCAAAAAAAGAGTAGGCGTGCCGTTTAATAGTTATATAAATTTGTTAAGGATAAACGATGGTAAAGTTTTATTAGCAAATACAAACAAAAGTGTAACGGAAATTGCCTATACGTGCGGGTTTAATTCATTAAGGACGTTTAACCGTGTGTTTTTATCGTTTGTCGGCGTTAGTCCTAATAAGTTTAGACAATCATTAAAATAATTTTTATATAACAAAAGCCCTCCGTTTTGGAGGGCTTTTGTTTTGGCGTATGCCATAAAAAAGGGAGGGTAAAAAATGTTAAAAATAATTAAACACACAAACAACCAAAATAGTATTTAATTATATAGTTTCACTAAAATCAACGTTTTCGTCAATAATTTTACGTTCAATCTCGTTAAGACCATATTGGTTTTTAAAGTAAGAAGATACGTCGCCTTTACGACCTAAAATCTGGTTATGCTCGTAAAAAAAGTAGTTATTATTTTGTTTTTTATTTATTTTTTCAATCAATTTTTTAATTAAATTCATATCTAACTCCTTATTACGCCTATATGATAACAGGGTTAATATGACAAATGTATGTCATATTAATAAAATTTTTCAAAAAATATTGACTATTTTTTATATCTATATTAAAATATTGTTGTAAGGAGTAATTTATTTATGAAATATGAAATTATGATTAGGATTTTATTTGATTTATTGTCAAAATCCGTCGTTTCAGCATCATACCTTGCTAAAAAGTACGAGGTTACTACTAGGACTGTTTATAGGTATATAGATTCGCTTTCGTTAGCGGGCGTTCCTGTTGAAACTATTCGTGGTCAAGCAGGTGGGTATAAAATTTCAGACCATTTTAAAATTACCACGGGTTTTTTAACTTCTAAAGAGTATGAAGTAGTTTTATCTACTTTAACGGCTATTTGTAACGAGGTCGGGGATAAAGATTTAGAAAGCGCTATCGATAAATTAAAATCAGTAAAACGCAATACTGGTATTAATATTAAGGCAGGTAACTTAGTTATAGACGCAGGCCCATGGAGTGGTACTACCGGTTATAAGGAAAAACTTTCCGCCCTATCCGACGCCACCGACGATAGTGTATTAGTAAATATCATTTACCATGACCGCAGTGGCGATATTAGTGAGCGTGTTATCGAGCCACACACCATCGCTTTTAAAGAGGGTATGTGGTACGTTTATGCATATTGTCGTAAAAGGGAAGATTTTAGGTTTTTTAAAGTTAGCCGTATAGCAGGTTTTGCCGTAACGGATATCCACTTTAATCGTAGGGATATCCAAGCCCTGCCGTTTGACGGCTGGTATGAAAACTCCAGCAATATTACGGTAGAGTTTAGCATTAGCCCAAGCGTCGTTTCCGACGTAGAAGAGTGGTTGGGTGTGGAAAACGTTATCAGTAGTGGCGATGGCTTTTACGCTAAAGTTTCAATCCCCGACGACGGTGGTTTAATAAGCAAAATAACGTCGTTTGGCAAGGGGATAAAGGTGGTTTCACCCCAAAGTTTAATTGATAGGATTAAAGAAAACGTCGCCCAAATAATCGATAATTATAACTAATATTAAAAAGCACGCATTGTCGCTCTTCCCGTAGGGAATTGCGACAACTAAATAAATCCTTACGGATTTGTGATATTCGTCTAACGACGAGTGATATTGCCTGCGGCAGTTATATTTGCCTTGGCAAGTTAAGGATTTATTTAATATAACTTTGGCATTAGCCAAAATATAACGCAAAACTTGTTTTGCATATCACTTTTAGCCACAAGGCTAAAAATATCACTAATATGTTTCAATTTTTTGTGGACAAGAAAAGCACACTATATTTCACCTTTAGTGAAGTATAGTGTGCTACACTTTTGTTATGGATAAAAAATCCCTAAGCGAAGAGCCGTTTATGCGTGCTTTTTTGCTGTATTATATAAAATTTCAGCAATATCGGCGTTGGCTTTTTTAACCGTGTGGGTGTTCGTTTTGTTTTTCTTATTTAACGCGGTATCTATTGCAGTTAAAAACTTTTGGTTGTTTATATCTGGTTCGTGTAATACCACGCACAAGTTAAGGCTTTCAAAATACTTGGCGTTAAGTTCTTGGTCTCCACGCGATACTCCTTTTGGCAGGGGTATAAATACTGCTGGGATGTTTAAGGATAATACTTCAAAAGCAGAGTTTGCTCCGCATCTACTAACTACTACGTCTGCAACGGAATACCCTTTAGACATATCGTTTAAATATTTAAGTTCGGTATATCCAACGGCTTTTATTTTGCCGTTATAATCGTTTTTACCGCTGACGTGCAAAACGTTGTATTTTTTTAGCAAAAACTGCAGGTTATTTCTGACAAGTATATTTAGGGTTTTAGAGCCTAAACTACCACCGAATACAAAAAGTACGGGTTTGGACTCTGAAAACCCAAATTCTTTTATAGCAAGTGGTTTAGGGTAATCACCTAAGCCGTCTTTAAGTGGTGGACCGGTGAATCTTCCATTTTTTAAATTTTCTGCCGTAGTTTTAAAAGAAGTTAAAATTTCAGTAGCGTATTTTGCAGATATTTTATTTGCAAGCCCCAGCGTAATATCGGATTCATGCCCAATTACTGGTATGTTAAGTTTTTTGCTTGCAATTACTACAGGTAATCCAACGTACCCACCCTTAGAAAACACTACGTCTGGTTTAATATCGCGTAATATTTTTTTAGATTGATTTACACTTTTTACTAATTTGTATGGTATTGCAAGGTTTTTGACGACGGATTTTCTTATAAATTTAACGCAATCTATACCGTAAAAGGGCAGGGTGGTAACTAAGTCTTTTTCGATACCGTTATTAGAACATATATAAAAAACCTCATCAAAATATTTTTTTAAGTACGGTACTAAAGCAAGGTTTGGTACTACGTGGCCTGCCGTGCCACCACCAGTTAAAACAATTTTCATAATAATAGTATATGCGCGTTAATTATTTTTTTGCGTTTGGTTAAGGTGAAATTTATTCCTTAAACAATAATTTAAATATATATAATATATATTATAGAAGAAAAACGTTTATTTTACGTTAAGATAAATATTTTTTAGCAAAATAAAAGACCACTCTTTCAAGTGGTCTTTTTAATTTTTAATTATTCAGGTTTAGTTTCATCTTCTTTTGGAATTTCAACTTCTTGACCGTCTACGACTACGTCATCACCAAAGTCTTCTAAAACTTCGCCATAGGTGTATTCAGTTTCGTCGCCATCGTTACCTTCAACTTCTTCAGCCGTTTCAGTAGCTTCAGTAGCTTCAGGCACTACGTCTTCAGTAGTTTCAGGAGCTACGTCTTCAGTAGCTGCTTCTTTAGCAGCCTTTTCAGCTTTTTCGGCTTTCTTAGCATCGCTTAAAGCTTTATTTCTGCTAGAAACATTATAACGTGCTTTCACCTTTGCGTTCTTTTTAAACTTCTTTCTGAAGTGCTTAAAGATAATAAAGAGTACCATTAAGATAAGTAAAGTAGCAAGTGCGATGTTAGCAAATTGTAACCAGAACGTACCGCCAGTTGCTTTACAGCCACTTTCTTCAGTAACTACTTCTTCAGGAGTTTCGTCTTCAACTTCTTCCTCAGCAGAGGGGATGGTGATCTTAGGATCAATAGAGTTATAAATTGCATATACGAAGGTTGTATTGCCGTCAGCATCTTTATTGGTAAGCCATACGTATTTTTCGGTTACAGTAATCTTACTATCGGGGTTTTCTTCGTTATAAGCAACTTCTTTATCAGTAAGTTCACGCTTAAATGCGATAGCCTTAGCAGCGTCGTCTAAATCAATTAAGTGGTTGCCGTTAATTACGGTGTTAGCAGCTTCAAGTAAAGCGCCGTCTTTATTGATAGAAGTAGTGGTTGTTTCAGTAAACGTACCAGTTGTTGAAAGGTTATTAAAGAATACGTAACCAGAAGATTTTTCTTGACCGTCTCTAGAGCCGTTCCAAAGTTCAACACGGTAGTTCATAGCAGTAGCGCCGGTTGCCACGTTAAACTTAACGGTTACCCAACCGTTTTCACCATACTTATCAACGGTGTCAGCGGTAACTTTTACAGCAAGTTGGTTAACGGTATCGTTTACTTCGTGGGTGATAACGTTAAGCTTGTTATCTGTGTTAGACATATCTACAAGGTAAATATATGCAACAGCGTCGCCAGTAACCCTTACGTTAATGGTGATAAGCGCACGGTTAGCAGGTTCAATCTTAACGGTGTTTTTAGCAATAAAGCCGTAAGAAACAGCCGTTGCGTTATAAATCATTAAGGGTTGAAGTGCTTTGTCATTTGCATCAAATGCATACTTACCAGCAGTGCCAAATTGATCGGCAATATTAGAAATAGAAGTAATAGTTTTGTAAGTATCAAGATACTTAGTATTGATAACACCTGCGTTTACGTTGGTGTTTACAGCAGAAGTAGAACCGTCAACTTTAACGTATTCGTGGTTAGGTACAACACCAAAGTATTTGGTAGAAGCAACAGGCTTAGTCTTTAATAATTCACTATTTGCATAAGAAACTTCCATATTGTAAGAATCTGCAAGGGTGGATTCACTAAAGTCGCCAGTCTTACCAGCGTGGAGTGCATAGCTTACGTTAGAATCTGTTAAAGTGGTTTGTAACGAATTAAAGAAAGAAATCTTATCATAATCTAAGTTTTCAGTTTCATCTTCGTAAAGTTTGTTGCTGTAACCTTTTGCAATTTTAAGGTTATCAAGTTTTACGTTACCAGTAATAAAGTAGGAAGAAGATACTTGCGAAGCAGGCGTGGCTGTGCCTAAAACAACTTCAAGATAGAAGTATCTAACTTCATCATAATTATTTTTAATGGTTACAACGTAGTCTTGACCGTCTTCGTTAGGTTCGTTAACGGTTAATACTGCGGATTTTAAAGTTTCGTTCTTGCTGTTGATATCGTGTACGTATACGGTAACACCAGATTTATTATACTTACTAAAGTTGGTTTTTAAGTTGAAGGCGATAGATACAAAACTGTTCTTTGCAACTTCAAAGTTTGCATTGTTGTTTTTAATGTCAAACTTGTAAGCACTCTTAACCATTTCAACTTCAAAACCACTTGCGCTAGCAGTTCCAGTAACATTAGAGTCGCTAAACTTTAATGAAGCGTCTTCGCTATCAACGTAACTACCTGTTACACTAAAGTTATTGTTTGCAAAGAAGTTATTAGCGCCGTAGGTAGCAACTGCCCAATCGTTATAAGATAAGGTGTAGAAGTAAGTTGTCTTACCAGGTGCTGCGTTAATTCTCTTAGCTTCAGGGTTGCCAGTATATGCAGAGCCGTTCATGGTTGATACGATTTCTACGTCAGTAGCTTGTTTAGCGTTGGTGTATTCATCAACGGTATCAAAAACTTCTACAGTAACGTCGTCAAAATAGCAAAGACCATATGCTAAATCTTTGGTAGAAGAAGTCGTGCCGTTTGCCATACCAAAACCAAGTACGATACTTATGGTAGAGTAAGTGTATTCATTACCCTTAACGTATACGGTGTATTCAGCCCATTGACCGTTAGTATCAATGTTTTTAACAGCGTATTGTGCTTGGGTATTGCCGTTGATTGAAGTATTAAGTCTTAAGTTTGCGCCACCCTTAACATTGTTAGCATCAGTCTTAACCCAGAAACTAATCTTAGCAGATTGACCCTTTTCAAGCGCAATTGAACTTGAAGAACTAATTGCTTGAGATACACCTTTGTATTCTACAGCGGTGGTAGAAGAGAAGTTTGCAAGCATTACTACGCTATTATCGTTAGCGCCGGTGTGTACGCCGGGGTTAGCAATTAAACCGTTAAATTGAGCAACAAATCTCTTGTCTACTTCTTTATTAATTTCGCTTTCAGGTTTGTCCTTCCAATCGTCTTCATCCTTAACTTCGTTTTTAATAGAAGTCTTGGTTTTTACAGCGGTTGCGCCAAATTCAGCTTTAGCCCAATCAAAGAAAGCATCTTCCTCAGCAAGATTTAAGATAACGTTATCCCAAACTGCAGCGTCGGTTTTAATAACGCCGGAAGTAGTTTCCGATGAAGAAGAACCACTATCGGAAGATACCGACCAGCCCGTAGTATTTTTAACGGGGAAGTCTGTAACAGCTTTATCAGCAAGACCTAACTTAAAGTTTGCGTTGCTAATTTCAGCATCGGGATCGTCGTAGTCAGTATAAGAGTACGACGGATTGTATACTGTTTCGGTAGTTTCAGGAGTTTCGTCTTTTTTACAAGCAGAAACCATAAATACCGAAACCGACATGATAAGTGCCAAAACCATTACGATAAACGTTTTGATTTTGCTTTTCGTGAAAATGTTGTTGTTTGTCATATAGCCACCTTTTCAAATTTGTAACGATTTTTAATTACGCCTATATGGCGTGCGCGTACGCCTATAAAAACATACGCTTAACTATTATATAATAATTTAATATAAAAATCAATAAGAAAAACGAGATTTTTTTCGATATTTTTTGTTTTATTGCGTAAATTTTTAAACTTTTTATTTTTTTTTGCTCGTGCGAAGTAAAAATTGAGCAAAAATTCATAAAAATTAAAATTTGTTTGATAATATTTATATGCAAAATAAAAGTGGTAAAACTTTAAGTTTTAAAAGTAACAATCAAAACCCCTTTCTTTACAGCTTAAATAAAAAAAGCGACTTGACTGAAAAACTAATTTTATTATCGTCCGGTATAGTGGTTGGTTTAATCAACGGATTGTTCGGTGGGGGTGGTGGTATGCTGGTAGTTCCCGTACTTACTTTTTTAGTTAAAAAGCCAATTAAAATTGCGCATGCAACTGTAATACTAATTATTTTACCGATATCACTTGCCAGCGCAGTCGTTTATTTACTTAGTGGTCGATTTGAACTTTTTAACGGTTTAACCGTCGGT
>JAGANI010000036.1 GCA_017624285.1 Clostridia bacterium | reverse complement strand
CAGGGGTGTCCTCTGTCATGTTAATTTCCTCTATAATAACGCCCTTTTCCTTTTCAAGCTCAGCGTCAAGATAGGTAGAATTTAAAAATATATCGGCTAAAATTTCAAAGGTTTCTTCCTGATGCTCGTAAGTGGACTTGGTGTAATAAACGGTGGCTTCTTTAGAAGTATAAGCGTTTATCGACGAACCTATCCTATCGATATGGTCGGATATTTCAAACGCGGTGCGCGTTTTTGTGCCTTTAAAATTAACGTGCTCGATAAAGTGTGAAATACCGTTTTCTTCCTTAGACTCGTTTCTAGAGCCTACCCCAACTAGTATACCCGTAGAAACTGAAAAAAGCCCGTCCATTTTTTTTATTATTAATTTTAGACCACTGTCGTAAGTTTTGTGAAATTCCATTTTATAACTATATTCCTTGTAAGTTTTCGCTAATAGTAAGTAGTTTAAGCCCTGACGCTTTAATACTATTAATGACGTCGTCAAGCGCCGTAACGGTTGCGCTTGTTGGGTGCATCAACACTATATTACCTGCTTTTAAATCTTTTAACGCGCGCTTTTTAATCAAATTTACGTCTTGGTCGCGCCAGTCGATAGTGTCGTTTGACCACATTATAACACGATAACCGTTGGTTTCGCAAGCAGAAATCGTCGATTTAGAAAAACTACCCGACGGGGGCGCAAAAAGTGTGGTTTTATACCCTGTTAAACCTACGATTAACTGCTCGGTAAATAAAATTTCTTGCTCGTTTTCCTTTAAGGATAATTTAGCGTGGTCTTTATGGTAATACCCGTGTGAACCGATTTCATGCCCATCGGCTAAAATTTTGTTTAATACGTCGCCGTTGTCGTCAGCCCAACACCCACCTATAAAAAAAGTAACTTTTACGCCTTGCTTTTTTAAAATATCTAAGATGGATAAAACTTGCTCCGTTCCTTGGTAAACGTTAAAAGTAAGCGATACACCCCCGTTATCAGGGTTACCTAAATAATACGCTCCGTTTATGGTGGAAGTAGTTTTTATTTTATTATTAATACCACTAAACGCGCCTACCCCGACGAAACACACGGTTAATATAAGCAAAATATTAACGATAACTTGTTTTTTTAATAGTTTTTTCAATTTATTACCCATATATACTATATATACGGGATTTTTTTATTTTAATGATAACTTAGTCGTCTAAAATAACTTCTTCAATAAAAATATCGTCGTCTTCATCTTCTATATCTTTTTTGCTAAACATCTTACATCCTCCACTTTGATAAAAAAGGTATAAACATAATAAAACTTCTTCAACAAAAATATCGTCGTTATAGCCGTTGTTATCTAAATTTTTATTATTAAACATAATTCCCCCTTTTTAAAAAACACAATATACGTACCACGCTATTTATATTTTTACGCGCTATATAATACGTCGGTAAAGCCACTATTATTTTTAAAGTTTATCCCCCTTACACTATAAGTGTTTTTCTTATTTTGCTTGATATTTGAATTAAACAATTTAATATTATAATACTTATCTATATAAGTTAAATATCTTTTGATTTTATCTAAGGTACGCTTAACAAAACTACTTTTTGTTTTATAGTATTTATTAAGTTCATTTAAATAAACCCCTTTTTTAAAAAACCTATCAGTTGCCTTACAATAATTTTGCGTAAATAAATAATACTCCTTTTTATCGTGCAAAAGGTAAAACGCCTGCCCTGATAACGTACGCTTAATAATAATTTTACTTTTCATACCAAAACCCTCCGTTTACTTTATTTATTAATTATTGACTGATACGGTTATATAATAAACGGGTAAATATGACAGTTACGGTCATATATTAAAAAAATATTATAAATATTTTATATTTATTTGTCGGTTTAGTATTTACGTAGCAATAAAAAAAGCGGAAATTACTTTCCGCTTTTTATTAGCTAAAAATTAGTCTTTAACGATTTCTAAAAGTTTTAAGTCAACACCCTTTTCGCCGATTTTGATAATTTCTACCTTAACTTTATCGCCGATGTGTAAAACTTCTTCAACACTTTCGATACGCTTATTGCTCATCTTAGAGATGTGGATCATACCGTCTTTACCGGGAGCGAGTTCACAGAAAGCGCCAGTTCTAGGTAAAATACGTACGACTTCTGTCATGAACATATCGCCAACTTCTAAATCTTTAGCGATAGATAAGATGATAGCCTTAGCCTTTTCGATCATATCGTGCGCGCCAACAGCTGCGATAGATACTAAGCCGTCGTCGGTGATATCGATTTTAACGCCGGTTTCATCAATAATTTTATTGATAACCTTACCGCCAGAACCGATAACTTCACGAATCTTTTCTGGATTGATATTAAAGGAAATGATTTCCGGAGCGTATTTAGAAAGTTCCGCATTAGGCTTATCGATAACTTCTAACATCTTGCTTAAGATATGATGTCTACCATCGTTTGCTTGTGAAATTGCTTTACGTAAAATGGTTTCGTCAATACCTTTAATTTTGATATCCATTTGGATTGCGGTGATACCGTTTTCAGTACCAGCAACCTTAAAGTCCATATCGCCAAGGAAGTCTTCTAAACCTTGGATATCGGTCATAACTGCAACCTTACCAGTTTCAGTATCCTTAATTAAACCCATAGCAACACCTGCAACGGGTGCTTTAATCGGAACGCCTGCATCCATAAGTGCGAGGGTTGAACCACATACCGAACCCATAGAGGTTGAACCGTTTGAAGATAAAACTTCAGACACCATTCTGATAGCGTATGGGAAGTCAGCTTCAGACGGGATAACTTGTGCTAAAGCACGTTCAGCTAAAGCGCCGTGGCCGATTTCACGTCTACCGGGTGAACGGATACCCCTTGCTTCGCCGGAAGCGTAGCCGGGCATGTTGTATTGGTGCATGTATCTTTTAGTTTCTTCTTCATCCAAGCCTTCTAACTTTTGCGCATCGCCAAGCATAGCGAGTGTACAAGTAGTCATAACCGGTGTTTGACCACGGGTGAATACGCCAGGACCGTGTACCCTAGGAAGAACGCCGTGTTCACACCAAATTTTTCTAACTTCGGTTAAGCTTCTACCGTCGGGACGAACGCCTTTATCAACGATCTTTCTTCTAACCTTTTCTTTAGTTAAGTAGTATAAACTGTCCTTAATTTCCCTAGTTTTATCGGGATAGATGTCAGCAAAATGTTCAAGCGTAGCCTTTTCAACGTTGTCTTGACCAACTTGTCTTTCATGACGATCGAAGGTATCAAGTGCTTTATCGAGCATATCCGATGCGAAAGCGCGAACTGCGTCGTCGATTTCTTCAGGGATATGATATAAATCCATTTCTAACTTAGGTTTGCCAACTGCTGCAACGATTTCTTCTTGGAAAGCGCATTGTTTTTTGATTTCTTCATGACCGAATAAAATAGCGCCGACCATTTCGTCATCGGAAATTTCTTTAGAACCTGCTTCTACCATCATGATAGCATCTTTAGTACCCGAAAGGTTTAAGTGAAGGGTTGAAACTTCCCTTTGCTTTAAATCGGGGTTGATAACGTATTCGCCATCAACAATACCAACTACTACTGAACCGGTAGGACCTGCCCACGGAATATCCGAAATCGCTAAAGCGATAGATGAACCAAGCATTGCAAAAGGTTCGGGTGAAATATCGGGATCAACCGATAATGCAGTAGCAACTACTACTACGTCGTTAAATAAACCTTTGGGGAACAAAGGTCTTAAAGGTCTGTCGATAAGTCTTGAAGTTAAAATTGCCTTATCGCTTGCTCTACCTTCTCTCTTGGTAAATCCCCCCGGAATTTTACCAACAGCATACATTTTTTCTTGGTAGTCAACCGTGAGCGGGAAGAAGTCTTGACCTTCTTTCGCGGTGGGAGCCATAGTTACGTTGACCATAACAACCGTTTCACCACATCTTACGATACAGGAACCACTTGTTTGTTCGGCATACTTGCCCGTTTCAACAATGACTTCTCTACCGCCGATAACGGTTTTAAACTCTCTGTAAGTTTCTGTCATTTTTCTTTCTCCTGATATATATTTACTCTTTCTAATTAATGTCTATCTTAGGGGTTAGAACTGTTTTTTATGAAAATAGGCGACACTATAAAGTTGCCGCCCGTTTTACGATTTAAGAAAATTATTTTCTGAGTTCTAACTTAGCAACGATTGCTCTGTATCTTTCAAGGTCGATTGATTTTAAGTAATCGAGTAAGCCTCTTCTTTCACCAACCATTTTTAAAAGACCACGTCTGGAGTGTTTGTCGTTGGGGTTAGCCTTTAAATGCTCGTTTAAGTGATTGATTCTTTCAGTTAAGAGAGCGATTTGAACTTCAGCCGAACCAGTGTCGCCTTCGTGTCTTGCATGCGTTGCAATAATTTCTTGTTTTTTAGCCTTTTCCATAATTTATAAACCTCCTTAATATGGAATAATCCACCAGTAACGAAGAAACGGGTGTGTTTTAAGGTTTTATCCCGAACCTGCGCCACGGCATTTACCTAACACAGTATAACAAATTAACACATTTTTGTAAACTGTTTTTTGACTATGAATTCCTATTTTTTACCAAAAAGTTTGTTTTTTTCTTCAATTATTATAGGTAACTTATTTATATAAGTCCTAATATCTTTAGGACAAGCGTAACGCTCAATCCTTTCCCCACCGGAAAATAGCGCTTTTGATACAGAATTTGCGCCACACGCGACGTTGTCGGAAATTTCTTCCATAATGTCTATATTATAGACGCATTCTTTACCAACTTTTGCATAGCCTGTGTTTTCCAAATTACCAGCCATATACTTTTGACGATACATATAATACGGATTATACCCATTATCAGATAGCACTTTGTGGGCGTAATCGACCATTTTTTCGACCCCGTTGCCAGATAAACGGGATTCTTCCGTCTTTAATGCTGAACCCTTTTTTAAACACAAAGTATGTACCGTAATATTTTGTGGCGAAAGCGAAACGGCTTTATCAATACTAAAGTAAAAATCTTCAACAGTTTCGTCATCTAAACCAGCGATTAAATCCATATTGATATCGAAATTAAAATTGTCTTTTGCTAAATAGAACTTTTCGATAACGTCGTCAACCGTATGATATCTACCAATACGTTGTAAAGTTTTATCGTTAAATGTTTGCGGATTTACACAAATACGTGTAACACCGTAATCGGACAATAGTTGCAATTTATCCTTATCGATACAGTCTGGGCGACCTGCTTCGACGGTAAATTCTACCCCGTTGTTGGGTATTGCTTTTAAAATCTTTTGTAAATCTAAGGTAGAAAGCGCAACGGGCGTACCGCCACCGATATAAATACTTCTTAAATTTTTTATTAAATGAACGGAGCTTTTAATTTCCTTTTGTAACGCATCGACGTATTCTGGAATAAGCGCCTTAGTCGCACGGATATCCGTTGAAATAAACGAACAATACCTGCACCTTGTTGGGCAAAACGGTATCCCCACGAAAAAATCAGTATTATTGCCACTATTATTGTATATGCCCTTTTGGGCAGTTAATATTTTTTTTACAAGGTCGGTTTTATCTTTAGATACTTTCATTGTATTTAAGAAAAAATCTTCAAACCCACCAGTTTTTGCTACCTCTTGATACGCTAACTTAGTTGGCCTTATACCAGTTAATGCACCCCAAGGCATAACTTTGCCAGTAAAGGATGATAGCGCCCTGTAAACGGAAAGTTTAGCATATCTTTTAATATAACGCTTTTTTTCTAAATCAGTATCACATTTAGGAAAAATATCAGTATACGTATATCGTTGTTTTTGCTCATCACCTGTATTTGAAACGGTAACTACTGTGTTAAAAGTATTATCGACCTCAGTTAAATCGTGCGTGATATCAAAGTCGTCAACGTTAGAAAATAAATTGACGACTTCTTTAATATCGGGTATTAACTTATCAAAAGTAGATAATATCATTTTTGCCTCTTAAATAAAAAATATACTATACGTAAGGATTATAAATTTTTTCGTGTTCTATAGAAGTCGCTTCACCATGGCCAGGATAAACGGTATAATTAAAATCTAACGCTAAAAGCCTTTTTAAAGAGGTTAAAAGCGCCCTACCACTACCACCTTTTAGATCAAACCTGCCAACGCCTTCATTAAATAGCGTATCACCTGAAAATAGCAAATTATCAACTATAAAACAACTTGACCCTTTGCTATGACCGGGCGTTATTATACACTTAATTTTTAAGCCTAACAAATCTAATACTTCACCATCGTTAAACGTGATATCTGGGGTTAAATGCTCAAATTTTAAGCCAAAATAATTTGATGCGTTAAGATCATCATCCTGTAAGCCGTCGGCCTCTAAAGCGGAAACTACGATTTTTACACCGTTATCTTGTAAATACTTTGCCGAAGTAGCGTGGTCAAAATGCGTATGGGTTAAAAGCATATACTTAACGGTAAAACCGTTTGTACGTGCGTATGACAATACCTCCTCCCCATCTACGCCACCGTCAATAACTATAGCATCGTTACCAACTACTAAATAATAAGTATTTACGGCAAAATTGCCTGATATGGTGTGAAAAAGCTTCATTTAACTACCTATTTTAGACCCCGTTAGGGTATTAACCAGTTACACGGAATACGTCTATAACCTTATCGCTTTGTTTAAGTTTAGTGATAAACGTGTCTAAATCTAACTTATTGTTTAATTTTACGTTTACGTCAACAACAGCATTTTTAGTACGTTGATCTATCCTGCCGTTGATGGCTAAAATTGTTAAATTCATTTGAGCAACTACGGCTGAAACAATCGCTAATACGTCGCCTTGAGACTCACCTAAAATTTCTACGCTAGCTTTAAAGCTATTAGCGACTTCACCCGACCAAGAAACTTCTATTAGACGGTCGCGCTCGATACCCTTCATATTAGGGCAATCAGCACGGTGAATAGTTACACCCTTACCCCTAGAAATAAATCCGACGATTTCATCCCCAGGCACAGGGTTACAGCAACCTGCGTAACGAATAAGTAAATCGGCCATACCTTTTACAATGACGCCACTACCGTTACTCGATTTAATATTACCGTAGGTTTTTTGCGTAATAACCTTGTTTTCACGCCTATAGTAATCTATAAGTTTAACTAAAACTTGATTTGTACTAACAGCGCCGTAACCAACGGATGCGTACATTTCGTCCACGCTAGAAAAAGACATCCTTGAAGAAAGTTTTAAGAAAGCTTCCTCTGTTAAAAGTTCGCTTAAAGCGTAACCTTTTGCTTTAGCCTCGGACTCAAGCATAGACTTACCGGTTTTAATATTTTCTTCTTTAAGTTCTTTTTTAAAGAATTGTTTAATTTTTACCCTTGCGGAAGAACTTTTAACAATTTTAAGCCAATCCCACGAAGGTCCTTTTGAAGTTTTAGAAGTAATGATCTCTACCATATCACCAACGTTTAACGTGGTGTTTAATGGAACCATCTTGCCGTTTACTTTTGCGCCGACGCAACGGTTACCTACCGCAGAGTGTATGTTATACGCAAAATCTAATGGGGTTGAATCCATCGGTAGCGACACCACGTCGCCTTTGGGGGTAAATACTAAAACTTCTGAATTATATATATCCCCTTTTAAGGTATTTAAAAACTCTTTACTGTCGGACAAACCGCCCTGCCACTCCATAACCTCTCTAATCCAAGTGAGACGTTTTTCGAAGTCGTCGTCAGGACCTTTGACGTTTTCTTTATACTTCCAATGCGCTGCGATACCAAATTCCGCCGCACGGTTCATCTCGTAAGTACGGATTTGTACTTCAAACACAAAACCAAAATTTGTAACGACGGTAGTGTGCAAAGACTGGTACATGTTAGCCTTAGGAGTAGCGATATAATCCTTAATACGACCGGGGACGGGCTTCCATTTATGGTGAATTTTACCAAAAACTTCGTAGCAGTCGTCAATGTTGTTTACGATAACCCTTACGGCGGTAAGGTCGTAAATCTGCTCGAGCGTTTTGTTTTGGTTTTTCATCTTTTTATAGATGGAATAAAAGTGTTTTGCCCTGCCGAAAACCTCACCTTTAATGCCAGAGTCTTTTAAGATATTATCAACTTCCCCTACGAAGAAGTTTACCATCTCGTTACGCTCTGCAATTTTTTGGTTGATATTTACGATTAAAAACTCATACGCTTCGGGGTCAAGATATTTTAAGGATAAGTCCTCTAACTCGCACTTGATTTTAGAAATACCAAGCCTACCAGCGAGAGGAGCGTAAATATCGATGGTTTCTTGCGCCATGCGAAGTTGCCTTTCTTTAGATAAAAAGTTAAGCGAACGCATATTGTGAAGTCTATCCGCAAGTTTAATGATGATTACACGGATATCCTTAGCCATCGCCACGAATATTTTACGGAAGTTTTCAGCCTGCTCTTCTTCTTTAGAGTGGAATTCGATTTTTTCTAACTTAGTAACGCCTTTTACTAAAAGTAAAACTTCATCGCCAAACTCTTTTTTGACGTCGCCTTCAGATACGTAAGTGTCCTCAATTACGTCGTGCAAAAACGCCGCAGCAATAGTTGCTGCGTCAAGGCCTAAATCCATCAGGATTTTGGCTACGGCGCATGGATGCGTAAAATACTCCTCACCAGAAGCGCGCTTTTGTCCACGGTGAGCAGCCCTTGAATAATCAAACGCCTTTTCTATTAAAACTATGTCGTTACCTTTGTATTTGTCCTTTAATTCTTCAATAAGTTCTAACATTTTGAAACCGTATTAATTGCTTTTTGATAGAGTTTTGACGACATTAAATCGCTTTTTACCGTGTTATCGTATTTTAATACGCCGTTGCTTAAATTAAATATCTTAAGTTCACTAAACACGGCTAGTGCAAAGATACATTGATATGGGTCTAAATCAGGCTTATTATCTAAATAAAACCTAGTAGAACCACTATAACGTTTATTATTTAGCGCTTTTAATTTAATAAAAGCGTCTATCATCCCTTGACGGGATAAATCTAACCTATTAAGCGCTGAAAGATTTGGCATATCTTTAACGACGATTACCGACTTGCCATCTTCCATCCGTAAATAAGTTAAAGGGGTATCAAGATACACTATATTATCGTAATCTTTTACCACATCGCCCGAAATCGGGGCTAATAAAACCACGTCTAAAAGGTTTTTTTCAGTCGGCTTAAATATACCCTTTTGCTCTAACAATAAATCTGGATAATATTTAAGATTATCTAAATCCGATAAAATAAACGCGGTTGAATATTTGCTTTTTCTGTTTTTAATAAAATTGTTAACTTCTTGTAAAGTTTTAACGTCTTTTTTAGGATTATCCACCCCGTCGGATAGCGAAACGGCGTTTTCAAAACAAAGTAAACGTAAAACATCGTCATCGTTAACTACTGGCAATACGTCTTTTACGTAACCTTTAACGAAAACCTGTCTTGCATAGGTAGATAAATTAACTTCAAACACTACCTTTTTTTGGATAGGAGCATCTAAAAGTGGTAAACTATCTACGCCGTTAAACTTTAACATATCTAAAGCCTTAGTCTTAAAAGATACGTGGGGTGAGTTTGGCTTTAACGTAGTGGCGTTTACACTACCTACGGTAGTTACAAAAAGCGGTTTACGATTGCCTACGCCATAAGGCTCTAATAGGTCTAATTCCTTTGCAAATTTAAAAGAAAACTCCCCATTAATTTCAGATTCTACCGTAATTTTTGGTATAAAAACTTCTTCACTATAATTATCGGTAAGGTATTTATCAACCATATCCTCAAACTGAGCGAAATTTTCTTTTTTGATAGCAACGCCCGCCGCCTGAGAATGCCCACCGAATTCTTCTAATAAATCTTTAGCGTAGGAAATTGCTTCAAAAATATTGATGCCGTCAATACTCCTTGCCGAGCCTTTAAGTATACCGTCAAGCCCTGCAAAAATAATTACTGGTCGGGTAAATTCTTCCGCAAGGCGCGCTGCTACGATACCTACAAAACCAGTCTTCCAGTCTTCGTTATAAAGCATTATAACCTTTTTGTTTGCGCCCTTTAACGCTAACTGTTGTTTTGCCGTTTTATAAAGTTTATCACACTCTGCTTGGCGCTCTAAATTATACTCGTTAAGTTTTACGCTTAAATCGTAAATTTCCTTAGGATCGTCGGATAAAAACAGTTTTAATGCCGAACCCGCATCCCCCATCCTACCTGCTGCGTTGATACGTGGCGCAAGCGAATATGCCAAAGATTGCGCAGTTACTTCTTTACTGCCGGATAAGGATAAAATATCGCTAAAAGCAGGTCTAATGCGACCTTGTGTAAATAATTTTAAACCTTCGTGAACGATATCACGGTTTTCAGAAACAAGCTCCATACTATCGGCAACGGTGGCAAGAGCAACGTAATCTAGATACTTATAAGCCCTTTCACCTAAAAGCGCAGTTGCAAGCTTAAATGCAACGCCAGCGCCACAAAGACCGCTAAAAGTCTTATCGCCGTCAAGTTTTGGGTTGATACATAAAGTATCGGGTAGAACGTCTGGAATTTCATGGTGGTCGGTAACTATTACGTCAATGCCGAGTTCTTTAATCTCGTCAACTTCTTTAACGTTACTAATACCACAGTCAACTGTGATAATTAAATCTATAATAGCGTCTTCGGCTATCTTTTCGATAATACTTATATTTAAGCCGTAACCGTCTTCACGATTAGGTATTACTGGTATAACGTTTACGCCGTATTCTACTAAAGCCTTAGTTAAAACTGCCGTAGCCGAAATACCGTCGGCATCATAATCGCCGTAAACTAAAACAGTTTCGTCGTTTTCTTTGGCGAGTTCAAGCCTATCTACAGCTTCAACCATACCTGATAACAAAAACGGATCTAAAAAGTTTTTCTTACCCGGGTTTAAAAAGCGACGTATTTTATTATCGTCAGTCATCCCCCTTGAGTATAATAAGGCGGAAGTCTCCATCATAACGTTAGCGTTTAAGGCATTACGACGAATAATATTAAGTTGGTCGTCAGAAAAGTTCTGATTATAAATAATCTTCTTCATAACAAAAATCCTTAAACAATAATATATAACGTGCGATATAAAAAATCAAAAAGAGGGCTGTTTTAGCCCTCTTAATTTTTAATTAACTAGATTAGCTGTAAATTACTTTTTTTTGCCAATCTTTTTGAAAGCCATCCAAACGGAAGGCATAATGCAAAGAACTGTAAATGCAACGGAAATTGCAGATAAGCAAATTGCAACGCCGGTCCAAATAAGAGCGGAACTCTTAAAGATGCCTGCTACGATAAATGCAATAGCGACTACTGCTACGAGAGCAATTACAACAGCGGTTGCTTTTACGTTTGAGCATTCAAACTTGTTAACGAGTTCATCATTAGAAAGCTTAGCGTCGACAGAGTTTTTACCAGTAGCATCCCACATCTTGCCAGTATATATAATAGAAAGTGCAAGAGTAAGTACAAGTGAAAGTGCTACGATTGCGCCGTAAGCGGTAGTAACAACAACCCTAGTAAGCGACGTAAGCGCAATGAATAATAAAACCTCGATAATAGCAGTTGCTAAAACGGTAAACGCGTTAGCAAATCTTTGTCTGAACATTAAATAAATACCAATAACTGCTAATGCAATAGCGGTTGCACCGATTGCCCAGCCATAAGGCGCTACGTTAGATACTGTGGAAGCGTAACCAGTTTCAATATCAAAACCAACTTTATTTACAACACCATCACCGTTAATAGCGGCTTCGATAGCGGTATCAAGTTTAGCGATTACGTCGGAAGAAACTTCCTTTTTAAATACGAAAACAGATTCACTATTAAAATCTGGAGAGGGGTAAACGATTTCGTAATAATCAGAGTAGTTTACGCCTGCTTCTTTAAATACGTCTTTTGCTGTATCTTTAATCTTTTCGAGATTGCCTGAAATATCAACCTCGGTAACGATTTTAACTTCGTAACCGTTGGAGATGCTTGCGTCTTTATTAAGACCTAATGCGGGTACGCTTACGAAAACGATACCTGCTACTAAAATTACTGCTAATGCGATAAGCCAAATTTTTGCTTTATTAAAAATTTTACACATAGTTTAGCCCTCCCTCTTTACGCCGAGGAAATTTTCTTTACCCCCGCTTATACCAACGATAATGTTTACTAAAAGGTGAGCAAGTGCAAGTGAAACGAGCATAGAAACTACAACACCTAAACCAAAGGTTACTGCAAAACCCTTAACTGCTTTAACTGCGCCAAACACGAGTGCAAGCGCTAAACCACCTGTAACAACGTGTACGTCAAGCGCGGTAAGTAATGATTTGCCATATGCGTTTTTAACTGCTGCCCTAACGGTTTTGCCTTCAGCAAAGCCTTTCTTAATTTTGTATGCGCATAATGCCATAACTGAAGAAGAAAGTAAGAAAGCAAGTACAAAACCGATAACGCTACCGATAGAAACGGTTACGTTGGGGATAGCCCAAAGTAAGAAAATTTGTAAATCAACTTGAGCCAAAAGCGCGATATCCATTGCCAAGCCGATACCTTTGAAGAATACGCCCATCAATACCATAACGATAACGATAACTGCTAATACAGCGATTAAGATAGCAATTTTAACGTTAGCGCCGTAGAGTGCGGATACTATTGCACTACTAGAAACGTCGTATTTATATGCAAGACCACCGGTTTTAATTTGAAGCGCAAGTCTTTCAGCAGAAGCCATTTTTGCGTCTGCATCCATGGTTTCATCACCAACGGTTACAGAAATAATACCGTTGTATGCGGAAAAGTCTGCCGAAGAAATTGTAGAGTTAAGTAAAGCGTTTTCGAAATCATCACCTAAAACGATTTTAAGGGTGAATTGTTCGGAAGTGCCTGCAGCAACTTGAGCGTCTTCAAAAGCGGTAATAGCGTCTAAAATGGTTTGATAACCGTAATCGGTAAATTCAATATTAACCATAGTATAGCCAACTTCGCCATCAGTAGTTTCAACAGCGACAGCATCTTTAATAGCCTCTTTACCAGTAACGATAGTTGTGTTGTCTGCATTAGCAAAAACAACTTCACCATAAGCGGCTACCGTAGCAATATCACTGTCGGTTTCAGACGAGTTAGTCTTTTCTTTAACGAAAATTCTAATTTCATACTCGCTATCAGCGGTTTCTTGCGTACAAGTAAGTTTGTAGTTTGAATACCCTAACCCATTAAGTCTTTCAGAAAGGGTTGTCCTAACTTCTTCAATATCCTCAACTTCTTCACTATCTTCGTTTAAAGTGAGTGTATACGCTCTTCCTTCCTCTAAATCAACGTCCAAATCAGCAATCGAGAGGAACGAGTTAAATTCACGCGTGCCTTCTTTTACGAACGGAATATGAAAGTTTACGAAAGTCATTGCAGTAAATAGTGCCAACACTATTGAAAGTACAATCAATAATGCCATTGACTTCTTCTTGCCCATATAGCCTCCTAAATAATAGCCTGCAAAGCGCAGACCTTGCTTATTATATAATACTAAATTATTATATAACCATAAGACAATTAAGTCAATAAATTTTGGCGATTTTTTTTGCAACTTTTATTTTATTTTTGTTTTTCTGCTTCTTTTTTTATTAAAAACGCAAAAAAAGCGTCCAAGAAAAATCCTTGACGCTTAAAAAATGCAAAATAACCAGTAAATACTAAACTAAACTTAGTATTTAGTATTTTGCCTTGAAAATTGATTTTACGCGCTTTTAGCTTTTACTTTTGATGGTAACGGCTATAATCCCAGAAATTGCGCCAACTACTAATGAAAAAACGCTTTCAAGTAAAACGGATAAAAATGTTAACGAAACTTTACCGATTAACGCAAATAAAAATAAAACTAAAATAGAAGATATTACTCCGCTTACACCACCTTTTAATAAGCCTTTGCAGGTAGAAACCGATATAAATACCCCTAAAAATAACGAAATAAATTTGATAAATTGATTTACTATTTTAACACAACCGTTAGGTAAATTACACAAATATACTATAAGCGTAAAAATTAGCGTTAAAACCACAGTAAATACGATTGAAATTAAAACCGACTTAAAAACCTCAGGTAAATAACCACCCTTTTTTAAATTAACAGCCATATGCGCCTCCCTTTTAATTTAACCTATGCAAGAGGCGTTTTATTTATTACAAAATGGTTAATTAAACTACTAAAAAAGGCACGTTAATAGGTAAACGGGGTGAAAAAATATTAAAAAAACGGGGCGTTTGCCCCGTCGTTTTTTATGAGTATTTTTTAACGATAGCGTTCATTTCATCAAGGCGTTTTTCCATATCCGAAACGAGCTTAAATTGTGTCCTACAACGGTCTAAGTTATGGTTCTCACGCTTAATCTTAAAATAAGTATCGCCGTCGATATGGTCGGTTAAAAAGCGCATACCACACTCAAACGTCATAAGTATTGCAGAGAAGGCTAAGTTGTCTAATTCCGCACCCGTTATGCTACCTTTTAATGAAGAAAGGTAACCTTTAACGTAAGCCTCGAAAAGTTCCATCGAGAAAACAACTTTAGATAAGTCCTTTTCATCCTCGGCAGCAGGATTGCAACCAAAACGAACTGAATCGCCAAAATCATATAAAATTGAACCGGGCATAACTGTATCAAGGTCGATAACTGCAATAGCTTTGTTTGACGTTTTATCAAATAAAACGTTGTTTAACTTAGTATCGTTATGGGTAACTTTTAAAGGAATTTCCCCAGAAGCGATTTTATCGACAATCCTTCCACAATAGTCTTCCCTACTTAAAACAAAGTCGATTTCATCCTTAACAAAATCCGCCCTACCTGAAAGATTTGCTTTTAAGCTATTTTTAAAGTTATTAAATCTATTACGGGTGTTGTGGAAGTTAGGTATTGTTTCAGTTAAAGTTTCAGCTGGATATCTTTCTAATAAGCGCGCAAAATTACCAAATGCTTGTGCGGATGAGTTAAAAACTTCTGTAGAAGGGGTAATTTGATATGCTATTGCATCTTTAATAAATACGTATACGCGATAATAATCTTCCCCATCAAAGTAGTACGCCTTACCATCAACGGCGGGGATAACGGTTAAAGTTTCCCTTTCAGGATCGCCACCTTGCTTAATAATCTCTTGACGAGCAAATTCCGTAACGCCTTTGATGTTTTGCATTAAAGCGTCTACGTCTTTAAAAAGTGAATTGTTTATTTTTTGAAGAATATAGTTAACTTCTTGACCTAAATTATCAACGGTTAATAAATAAGTTTCGTTAATATGACCTTCGCCATAATTAACGATAGATTTTAACGAGCCGTCGATAGCAAAGTTTTTTACGATTTTATCAGCTTTTAATAAAGTATTACCCATGAATAAGCCCCTTTTTATTTGTTATACGTTTATTATAACACATATTTTTAATTTGACTATGCTTTTTGAAACAAAAAAACTGTATTTTTTTATTATTTTTTAAATCATTTTATTACTTATTAATTTTACGTTGACAATAAAATTACTTTGTAATTACCTGATTATATACTAAAATACGTTACTTTGCATTTTTTACAAAACAAAAAGCCACCAACGTTGGTGGCTTTTTTTATTTATAAATTAGTTGTTTTCAGGTGTTTCAGTAGTTTCAGTTTCAACTTCAGCAACTTCTACGTCTTCAATCTTATCGCCTTTCTTGCCTTCAGATACTTGGTAGATAGCTTGCTTATCAAACTTCATATAGCTTGCAGAAGAACCAGTACCAGTTTGTACTACGAAAGTACCTTCGTTTTCGTTAATAGATACAACCTTACCCATTACGCCACCGATAGTTTTAACGTAGCAACCCTTAGCGAACTTAGACATGGTTTGCTCAGCTTCTTTAGCTTGTTTTTTCTTCCTTCTTTGGCTCATAATAAACATTACGACGATTAATAATACGATTACACCGATCATAATGTAAGAAGTCCAGTTAGTGTTTTTAGCGTTTACGGTAGAAACGATGCTATCTGCCATAGAAGTAGGTACGACAGCAACGGATACTGCACCAGACTTAACTGCGCTTGCAACGTCCGAAGAAGTGCCGTTTAATAAGTTGGTAACTTTGGTTACGTCAAGTGAAGCTAAGTAGTTATGACCTACTTCGTCAACGTAAGCAACGCTACTTGCGTTTTTAAGTAAAGTTTCTACGTCGGCAACGGTCATGTTAGATTGATATAAATCTTTATTAACAACTACTACGTGGTCAGCATTTTTGTAGTAAGAAACCATATTTACGCCGTAAATAGATTCGGTATAAGGTTTAAGTTCAAAATGGTTGATACCGATTACGTCGAGCATTGAATATAACGGGTTTGTAACAACGTCGCAAACGTCTGCAAGGGAGTTACCTGTTTCGATAACAGCGATGCCTTCTTTACTCATTAAAGCAGCGAGTTTTTGCGCGATTACGATATCCCTACCGGTATAAATAACGTCGCTAGCGGTAGAAGAATTTTTTACCGATGAATAAACGTCGTCGTTATCCATAACTACAACGATGAGATAATTAGCAAGATCAGCGGTATCGATATTGTTAAACGCGTTAACTTTAACGTTTTCAACTTCATCAGCTAAACTATTATCTTCACCTCTTAAACATTTAGCAACTTCGCTTGCGATACCAGTAGTTTCGTTATTGATATAACCATCAATCTCGTTAGCGAGCGCGTCGTCGTTAACAACGATACCGTAACTGATTTCAGCAATTACTTTATCGATCTTTTCTGCCTTAATTTTGCTGTTACAACCTGTAAGCGCGAACGAACACACCAACATAATAACAAGCGTTAAACCTGTAAAAAACTTTTTCATTTTTTATCTCCTATTAATTTTATATCGTTAAGTATATAGTATTTTTGCCAAAAATGCAAGAAATTTTTCAAAAAACAAGCAAATTAACTTTTTTTGTAAATACAATTACTAAAATGTACCGTATTTTGCATAAAACTCTTCAATAAATTCTGGCAAAGCGTCTTGAAGAATTGCGTTACGCATATCCTTCATAAGTTTTAACAAGAAGGTTATGTTGTGTAAGGAAACTAGCATCCCTCCCATCATTTCACCAACGTTAAACATATGTCTTAAATAAGCCTTGGAGTAATTACGACAACAGTAACAATCACACTCGGGATCAAGCGGGGTAAAATCGTCTTTATACTTGCCGTTTCTGACGACAATTTTACCTTGCGAAGTCATAGCAGTGCCGTTACGCGCAATCCTAGTTGCTAAAACGCAGTCGAACATATCTATACCCCTTTTAACACCTTCGATAAGGCAGTCTGGGCTACCTACGCCCATTAAATATCTTGGTATATGCGTTGGGTAGTGTGGATACATATCGTCCATAATATCGTACATAACTTCTTTAGGTTCACCAACCGAAAGACCACCTATCGCAATACCGTATTTTGCGTAAGGAATAGTTTCTTTAAGGCTGATTTGACGTAAATCTTTAAACATATTGCCCTGCACTATCGGAAAAAGCGCTTGGGTATCGGTTTTATGTACGTTGTAACACCTATCAAGCCATTTTAAAGTACGTTCCATAGCCTGTTTAGACGTCTTATAATCAGCCCCGTAGGGGGTGCATTGATCAAAAGCCATCATAATATCTGCACCGAGATTATGTTCTATATCCATAGCTTTTTCTGGCGAGATAAAGTGTTTAGAACCATCTACGTGGGAGTTAAAATAGACACCGTCGTCCTTAATTTTATTTAATTTAGCAAGTGAAAAAACTTGAAAGCCACCACTATCGGTTAAAATGGGTTTATCCCAGTTCATAAACTTATGCAAGCCACCGCCTTGACGCACTATATCGTCGCCAGGACGCATGTATAAGTGGTAGGTATTAGATAAAATTATTTGAGCGCCAGCCTCTTTTAAATCCCTTGGCAAAACGCCTTTAACGGTAGCTTGCGTACCGACTGGCATATAGATAGGCGTTTCGATATCGCCGTGTGGGGTATGTAAAATACCTGCCCTAGCACCCGTACGGGTGTCTTGTTTTATAGTTTCAAACCAAAACGGCTTGTTTGGGTCAAAACCTTTTACATCAGTTTCAATCATAAAAATCCTTTATAAAATTAACATCGCATCGCCAAAGGAAAAGAAACGGTATCTTTCCTTAACGGCGATTTCGTACACGGATAAAATTTTTTCCCTTGAAGAAAAACAAGAGATAAGCATGATTAGAGTGGACATAGGTAAATGGAAGTTAGTGATACATCCGTCTACACACTTAAACTTATACGGAGGGTATAAAAATATTTCGGTATTACCTTTTTGCGCTTTTACAAAACCTGAATCATCCGAAACAGACTCTAACGTACGTATACTTGTAGTTCCAACTGCTATAACGCGCCTACCTTCAGATTTGGCTTTATTGATTATATTAGCAGTTTCTTCAGAAATTTCGTAATACTCCGAGTGCATGTGGTGGTCTGTTATATCTTCCGCCTTAACGGGTCTAAACGTGCCTAAACCAACGTGTAAAAGCACGTCGCAAACAATAACGCCTTTTTTAGATAGTTTATCAAAAAGTTCTTCAGTAAAATGCAACCCCGCCGTAGGCGCAGCTGCAGAACCGTCCACCTTGCTATAAACCGTTTGATAACGCTCTTGATCTTTTAACTTTTCAGTTATATACGGTGGAAGAGGCATTTCACCAACGCGAGAGATGATGTCTTCAAAAACACCGTCAAAGTTAAAAGAAACTTTTCTTGAACCAGATTCTTCATCAGCGTAACCAACTACGGTTAAACTTAGTTCTTCATTTATCGTAAGCGTTACGCCTGGTTTTGCCTTTTTACCCGGTTTAACTAAAACTTCCCAATCGGTTAAATTATAACGTTTTAAAAGTAAAACTTCAACACGTCCCCCGTTTTTTGTGTACGCAAACATCCTTGCAGGCAATACCCTAGTATTGTTTCTAACCAAAACGTCGCCTTCAGTTAAAATATCAACTACGTCGTAAAAATGCTTGTGTGAAACCTCGTCCAAAGCCCTATTAAAATATAACAACCTTGAACTATCCCTTGGATAAGCAGGCGTTTGCGCAATGAGTTCTGGAGGGAGATCGTAATTAAAATCAGTTGTTTTCATTAAAACTTTCCTCGTAAAGGGTTGCTTGCGAAGCTTTGTCTTCAGGCATAATAAGCCCTAAATGCTCGTACCCTCTTTTTAGTAAAATTCTACCACGTGGCGTCCTAGCAATAAAACCTAACTGTAGTAAATACGGCTCGTAAACGTCTTCTATAGTAGAACTATCTTCATTTATAGACGCGCCCAAAGTATCTAAACCACATGGACCGCCTTTGAACTTTTTAGCCATAGCGGTTAAAAGTTTTTTATCTATAGCGTCAAGACCTAATTCGTCAATATCAAGCATATTTAAGCATTTTTTAGCGTCGTCAAATAATATTGAATCGTGCTTTTTAACGAGAGAATAGTCCCTTGACCTTTTTAATAATCTATTTGCAATACGTGGTGTACCACGGCTACGTTTAGCAATTTCTATCGCGGCGGAACGCTCTATCGAAATACCTAACTTATCAGCAGCCCTTTCGACAATTTCAGCAAGTTCGTCAACGGAATAATTTTCCAAACGGCAAACGACGCCAAATCTATCCCTTAACGGTGCGGCAAGCATACCGATTTTTGTGGTAGCGCCAATTAAAGTAAACTTAGGTAAAGCAATTTGCATACTCCTTGCAGATGGACCTTTACCTAAAATGTAATCGAAACAAAAATCTTCCATAGCGGGGTAAAGTTTTTCTTCAACACTATGGTGTAAACGGTGAATTTCGTCAATAAATAAAACGTCGCCCTCGTGTAAATTAGTTAAAAGCGCGGCTACGTCAGCAGAACGCTCTATCGCAGGACCACTTGTAACCTTTATTTGCGAGCCTAGTTCGCTTGCAATAATATGCGCAAGCGTAGTTTTGCCAAGCCCCGGAGGACCGTATAAAAGAACGTGGTCTAATGCTTCCCCTCGCATTTTTGCGGCAGCAATAAAGACGGCAAGATTATCTTTAACCTTGTCTTGACCGACGTAACCATCCATACTCTTTGGCCTAAGAATATTTTCAACTTCGGCATCTTCGTAATACTCGGTAGGCTCTACCATCCTATCAGAAGAATATTCATTTTCGGCATTGGAAGTTATAATTACTTCTAAATCTTTACTGTCCATAGTAGTCCTTTTTTACTAAATATACCCCAACGGGGTGCGTTATTTATAAATGCCTTAAGGCGTAAGCAATTTGCTCTTCCACCTCGATACAACCGTTTTCTTCAGCTTCTTTTAAAAGTTTAACGCTTTCACTACGCTTTAAGCCTAAGCTCATTAAAGCGATAACGGCATCGTCGTTGACGGTTATCTTTTCAGCAGGGTCTTCTTTTTTCTTGCCCTTAGTAGGTTCAGGCAAATCTAAGCAGGAAACTTTTTCTCTAAGTTCTAAAATAATCCTTTCAGCAGTCTTTTTACCCAAACCTTTAACCTTAGATAGGGTTTTTACGTCGGAAGTAGCGATAGACACAGCTAAATCGGAAAGTGCCATATTTGATAAGACGGTTATACCCATTTTAGGCCCGACGCCACTGACGGAAATTAGTTTTAAGAACATATTTTTTTCCTCCATAGAAGAAAAACCGTATAAATAGACGCCGTCTTCCCTTACAGCCATATACGTATAAATAGCACCCTCGCCATTATTTACCAACTTAACGTAAGCGGAATTTGAACATAAAACCTCATATCCGGTATCACCTACGCGAAGTAAAACTTCCCCCTCGCTTGCATGCAAAACCTTACCTTGTAAAAAACCTATCATAATTCACCTAAATACTAAATTTTAAACATAGAACCAAACTTCCTAGTTTGGGCGTGTGTAAGCGCAACAGCCAAAGCATCTGCAGCATCGTCGGGCTTTGGTATCGCTTTTAAGTTTAATAACCTTTTAACCATCTCTTGAATTTGGCGTTTTTCCGCACGGCCGTACCCCGTTAGTGCCTGTTTTATCTGTAAAGGGGTATATTCAAAAAGACATTGGCAATATTTACTAACAGTTAAAAGCAGTACCCCCCTTGCGTGCGCAACGGCAATACCGTTAGTTATATTTTTTACGAAAAATAATTCTTCTATAGCGACTTCATCCGGTTTAAATTTATCTATAATAGAAAAAACGCCCTTTTCAATTTTATTGAGTCTAACTGGCAAAGGGTCGTCTTTTGGGGTGATAATTGCGCCGTAGTCAACCATTTTTATTGAATTTTTACCGACTTCTATAACGCCGTAACCGAGCGTTGCAAGACCGGGGTCGAAACCTACTATAATCAAAACATCACCTTGTTAAAATATTTAATATATATATTTTACTTAAATATTTATAAAAAGTCAATAGATTGTTTAACCATTTATAAAAACCGACCTTTACTTAAAAATTAAACCTTGTTTTTAGGTAAAATAAAAGCGCGCTTTATTTAAGCGCGCTTTTTTGTTTTTGTTAATCAAGCCTTTTTTAAAGACATTTCAGCAATTCTGATTTCTTTAAGCCCCTTTGTAAAAGAAGGTAATACTGAGCCGAAATATTTAATAAAATCAATCTCTGCTTTAGTCATTTGACGTTTGTCCGTAATCTTTTTGTGCTTAATCTTTTTTTCTGCCATAAGACAACCTCCTCCATTTTTTTATTATTATAACATACGGAAAGTAAACGGAAGATAAATTTTAAAGTCGATTTATACGTTATTTTGTAAAAAAAACAGCCCGTGTAGGCTGTTTTTATTACTAATTACCAGTACCTTTACCAGTATCACGATAAATTTTTTGTTTTAATGTTGCCGTAACAGAATACTCCGAACCAAACCTATTTTTAAATGTAATCGTAACGCTATCGCCGGCTTTTAAATCGGACTTCATAACTTCATAAACGTCGTTAAACACATCCCCGGCAAGTTTATCGGCAGTAGCACCTATTACGTGCGTAACCGTACCACCGTTTTTAAGGTATGATACTTTTTTGATATAGTCGTTAACAGAAACTTCCGTCCCATAGAAAACCGAACTATTTTCGATATTAGCAACGTATGGTGCGCCGTTACTATCGTATGCAACGCCTAAACCTAATTGCCATCTACCGATAACGTAGCCGTAGTTATAATTGCCGTTGCCGTCGCTCCAAGCGGTTTCGATAAGTTGTTTTGCAACGTTTACAAAACCCGTATCGTTATTACCATAATCTTTTGTGGGTGAATTTATCGTCGTAGGAATTGCAAAACCGATATTCTCGTAAGTGGTAGTACCAGCGTTTACGATACCTACTAATTCCCCAAACAAATTAAATAAACCACCACCAGAGTTACCTGCGTTAATGGGGGTATCAAACTGTAAAAGCTTCATAACACCAAGGTCGTCAACACTGATATCACGATTGATGTAACTAACCACGCCTGAAGTTACCGTGCCTGGAAGTTCACCAGTAGGGTTACCTATTGCAAAAACCGTTTGCCCTAAGGTATAATAATCGTCAGAAACTTTTGCTTTAACGGGTTTTAACGCGGGTACTTGCACCCCGTCTTTAACCGTTACGTCTGAAAAAGCTGAAATATCAACTTTTAATACCGCTACGTCTGTAAGCCTATCGCCACCCACAAAACCAACTTCAGGCTCGTTACCTTCAGTAGTAAACACGTAAGTATCGTAGTTAATATTAGCATAGTCGTATTGAAGGGTCATACTAGCGTCGTAATAAATTGGTATAAAAGGAAACGTTACTTTTAAAGAAGTAAAATCTTCAACAACGTGATAGCAAGTATAGATATAGTAAACGTTAGCGTTTTCACCAACGGCATCAATATCAACAACTACACCACAACCCCTACCCTTTTGATTTGGGCTAATTGTGTTTTCGATATAAACAACCGATTGATAAACGTCCTTAACCGCACTGGTTAAAGAAGCTTCTTCTAAATTTTGGGTGTATTTATCGACCGTTGGGGTGTAAGTAACGTCCGAAACGTTTGACGGTGGTAAAACAACGTTGTTGCCCTGAGGCTCAAAACAGCCGTCACAAGCAAATAACGGTAGAATAAAACAAACCGATAGTGCTAACGTTACTAGTTTTTTAATTAAATTTTTCATCATAACTCCTTAATATTGGATAGAATTACCTTTTAATGGTTTTTTACATTTTAACTTTAAAAAATAAACTAAATGTAAATTTATGCTTTTATTTATTTTAACATATAAATAAACATTTTGCAAGCATCAAATAAAACGCTTTATATTTTATTATCGTTTTGTTAAAAAATTAACCACTTTTAATTAAATCAAAAAGAGAACCCGCTTTTTAAAACGGGCTCTCCCCAACCTTAAGCGATGCATCGATTAAACGGTGGACCGCCTATGGAGGTATATAAACAGCGGAAAATTAAGGCAAAAAACGCATATAAATACAAACGGCCCACCGCTGATAGTAATATTATCTGCAGGAGGCCGATTATTATTCTTAAAAATTAAAAATATTGTGTTAAAGAAAACCTTTTTATAAAACAGCACTATACGTATAGCGCGATTTTTTTAAAATAATTAGTCTTCATCTTCCTCATCAGGAAGGTCTACGTTATGATAAACGTCTTGTACGTCGTCGATATCTTCTAACGCATCTAAGAGTTTATTAAACTTAACTAAAGATTCTTCATCTAAAGTAACTTTGTTTTGGGGAACCATTTCTACTTGAGCTGAGAAGAATTTTAAGCCTTTATCTTCTAAATACTTTCTAACTTCAGAAAAAGCCGAAACAGAAGTATTTACAACGTAAGCGTCGTCTTCGGTAATAACGTCGTCAGCGCCTGCGTCTAAAGCGTATTCCATAACGGTATCTTCGTCTAAATCAACAGTTCTTTCAACCACGATAACACCCATATTTTGGAAAGTAAAGGATACGCAACCTGCGTTACCTAACTGACCACCGTGTTTACGCATAGCGGTTCTAACAAAGTCAACGGTTCTGTTTTTGTTATCGGTAAGCGTTTTAACGATAATTGCGCTACCGGAAGGACCGTAACCTTCGTAAGTTAATTCTTCATAAGTGGTTGCAGCGAATTCACCCGTAGCCTTTGCTATACAACGCTTAATGTTGTCGTTGGGCATATTAGCCGCTCTTGCTTTTGCAATAGCGTCTGCAAGTTTAGAGTTAGTATCGGGATCTGCGCCTGCTTTTGCAGCAACTGCTAATTCCCTACCGATTTTGGTATAAATCTTACCCTTAATTGCAGCGTTTTTTTCCTTTTTCTTAGCGACGTTGGCCGCATGTGAATGTCCTGACATATTAATCTCCTAAAATAATCTAAATTAAATGTTATTTTTAAGCGCATACATAAGTATCCCTGCGGATACACCTGCGTTTAAACTTTCAACCCCGTTTTCCATAGGGATTGATAGTTTTATTTTTGCAACCTGTCTAAGCGTATCTGATACGCCGTTTGCTTCGTTACCGATTACCAAACAAAACTTATCGGGGGTAACACTATTAAAAACGTCGTCGCCTTCCATCGAAGCGATAATAAACGGTTTATCTATAATATCAATAAGCGATTGCCTATCACCAGTATAAATATTTACCCTAAATAAACCACCCATGCTACTACGAACGCATTTTGGTGAATACGCATCAGTGCAATCTGCCAAATAAAGTTCTGTATAACCAGCTGCGGCAGCAGTTCTAATAATAGTACCCATATTGCCGGGGTCTGCTACGCCGTCAAGAAATATACAGTTATTTTTAGGTGTTTTTGGGGATAACGACGGTTTTTTAACTACGGCTAAAACGCCTTGAGGAGACTTTTCATCCGTAACGGAATCGTAAACCTGTTCGGTAACGGCAATAACTTCAAACCCTAAACTATCACCCTCAGTAAGCGATAAGGTATTTAAAGCGTCTTCCGTCCCCAAAACGCAATCTATATCTAAAGAAAGCGCGATAACCTCTTTGACGAGTTTAAGCCCGAAAACAAGATATAAGCCGTATTCGTCGCGATACTTTTTTTGCAACAGCGCGCGTACTTTTTTGACCCTTTCGTTTTGTCTTGAAACAATCATTTTTTTACCAAATAGAGCCTACGATTAAAGTAGGCTCCGTAAGTTTATTAGATGTTTGCCTTTGCCTTTTCGGTTAAAGCGGTGAAAGCCGCTGCATCGGAAATAGCGAGTTCAGCAAGAACCTTTCTGTTAAGGTTGATGCCTGCCTTTTTAAGGCCGTACATAAATTTAGAATAGGAAATACCGTTCATACGGCAAGCAGCGTTAATTCTTGCAATCCAAAGGCTTCTGAAATCTCTTTTCTTTAACTTTCTGCCAATGTAAGCATATTGTTGAGACTTCATAACTGCTTCTCTTGCTACTCTATATCTTTTGGACTTACCACCAAAGTAACCTTTTGCTAATTTTAAAATCTTTCTACGTTTTTTAACGCCGTTAACTGCTCTTTTAATACGCATAATTTAACTCCTCCCGAATTACTTGTTGTAGATTAAAGTAGAAATAGTCTTTTGCTGACCTGCATCTACGTATGCACCCGAGCATAAGTTGTTCTTTCTCTTTCTTGCTTTCTTAGTTAAGATGTGGTTTTTACCTGCGTGTGCTCTTTTAATTTTACCGCTTGCAGTTTTTCTGAAACGTTTTTTAGCACCACTTTTTGTTTTCATTTTCGGCATAGTATTGCCCTCCCTTGTTATTTTAATTTGAACGCTTATCTTGCGGTATCGGTGCGAGCATCATCCACACGTTTCTACCTTCAGTAAGCGGTTTCTTTTCCATAATACCTGCTTCTTTAACGATTTCGAAGAACCTATTCATCACGTCTAATGAAAGGTTTGCATGCGCCATTTGACGCCCCTTCATCCTAATGGAAACTTTTACTTTGTTACCTGCGGATAAAAACTTAACGCATTGTTTTGCTTTTACGTTAAGGTCGCCAACGTCAATCGTCATAGAAAGCCAAATTTCTTTAATTTCAAGAACTTTTTGGTTCTTTTTTGATTCCTTTTCCTTCTTAGCGAGTTCAAACATAAACTTACCGTAGTTGATAAGCTTACATACGGGCGGATTTGCATTTGGGGAAATTTTAACTAAATCTAACTCCCTCTCGTCTGCAATAGCTAAAGCTTTTGCCGTAGGCATAATGCCTAACTGCTCACCATCGTCGCTGATAAGACGTACTTCTTTATCTCTGATTTCCTCGTTGATTTGATGTTCTTTTTTAATGGTTTTGTACCTCTACTTTATATTTTTAACGCTTTTACGTTAAACACAAAAAAACAGGCTACCAAAAAAGTAACCTGTCGAAACGCAAATTTAGGCATAGTAATGCTAAATAAAATGTATCGAACACCTGCTAACTAAAGCGCAGGGTGGAAAGGGTTACTTTCTCTTTGCTAGACCATAATACTACATTTAACCGTCTTTGTCAAACGTTTTTTACACGTTTATATATGTTTTTTTAATAAAAATATACTTTTACATTATTATAAATATAATAGCAAAATTTTTGATAAAAAAGTAAATTAATTACCAATTAAATCCTGTACGGTAGTAATTATATCATCGTTAATAACTAGATTAGCGTAAGAATCATACGGGGTTTTATCTTTATTTATTAAAACCAAGTTATCCCCCTTAAAAAACCTTAAAAAGCCGGCAGCGGGGTATACTACTAAACTTGTACCCACGACGATTAACGTATCTGCCGATTGAATAGCGTTTATAGCCCCGTCAACGGTATCGTCTAATAAAGATTCTTCATACAACACGACGTCTGGTTTAACAATACCACCACATATCTTGCAACGTGGTACGCCGTCTAAGGTATTACCTGCACTTTGTTTAACTTCGCTTAGAGTGTGAAACCTACCGCAATTAGTGCAGTTGTTACGCAAAACGTTGCCGTGAAGTTCGTAAACGTTTTTGCTACCCGCTTTTTGATGCAAGCCGTCGATATTTTGCGTTACTACGGCAATAACTTTACCAAGTTTTTCTAAATTAGCAAAATAACTATGCGCTAAATTCGGTTGGGCAGTTTCGTAAACCATACTTTTAAAATAGAATTTATAAAAATCTTTAGTCCTGTTTACAAAAAAGGTGTGCGAGATAATTTCTTCAGGCGTAGCGCCAACTAAACCGTTTTGGTTATAAAGCCCGTCCGCCGACCTAAAATCGGGTATACCACTTGCAACGGATATCCCCGCACCGGTAAATACCACTATACGTCTAGCGCCGTTTATTATTTTTTTAAGCTTTTCTACTTTAACTTTTATATCTTCCATACCAAAATAATAAGTAAACCGCCTTTAGTTAAGGCGGTTTTTAATAATTAAAAAGTGGTTTCTAACCTTAAAATAACTTTTCCGATTTGATCACATATATCAGACGAAGTAACTGAATACTCACCAAGTTCTCTAGAAGCCCATTGACCTGCCCTACCTAATACGTATGATCCTGCCGTTGCGGAATCAAATAAATTTTGTTTGGACGCAATACCCAAAATAATGCCGGTTAAAACGTCCCCGTTGCCACCCTTTGCCATAGCTGGTGTACCCCTTGTATTGATACATACCTTTACGCCGTCCGTAATAATTGAAACGGCATTTTTTAAGCAAACTACTACGTCGTAATCGTTTGCAAATTTTTTAGCTAGGTTGATGGAATCTTTTTTAATGTCCTCAACTAAAATACCCGATAAGCGTGAAAACTCTTTAATATGTGGGGTGATTAAAACCTTGCATTTTTTATTTTTTAACACGTCAACGCCGTATTTTGCAAGGGAATTTAACCCGTCCGCATCTATAATAAGCTTACCTTCGTAGTTTTTAAGCAAATACACTATGGTATTATAAACTTCTTCGCTAACGCCCATACCCATACCGATAGCAATTGCCGTATTGTTAAGTAAAGGCGCAATAGCATCTTCACTAAATAAAATAGATTCGCCATTATCAGGAAGGGTATACATAGTACATTCTGGACGTAAACCTGCGTAAATAGAATACATAGAGTTAGGAACAGCAAGTTTTGCGTACCCCGTACCCGCCTTTAGCGCTGCGTAACCGCTTTCAGACAAAAGTGGAGCGCCAGGATACGGCTTACTACCACCGATTATACAAACCCTACCGTAATGACCTTTGTTAGTGTTTCTAATCCTTTTGGGAAAGAATTCTTTTACCATTACACCCGTCATACGATAAGCGTAATTATCACCCCAAATACTTATACCTATATCGGTTGAAACAACTTCACCCGAGTAATCTAAACCGTCGTTTAAAAAATGCCCCGTTTTAAATTCTTGCACGGCTACGGTTAAATTTGCTTTAACGGCAATACCCATAGGTAAACCAGTATCGGCGTTAAGACCACTTGATATATCGCAAGCAACAACGTAACAGCCCGATTGATTGATTTTTTCGATAACGTCCCTATATTTTCCTGACACTTCCCTATTTAAGCCTGTGCCTAAAAGGCTATCCACGATAATATCGTACTCGTTATCAAAGATAGATAAATCGTCATCAATATCAAAAACGTTTACCCTAAACCCGTGGTGTGGATATAAAGTTTTAGCGATAATTTTACCATCCTCGCCATTTTTACCTTTACCACAGCAAATAAGCACCCTGCCGCCTTTTTTACGCTTTAAAATTTCAACGGCTACGGCTTCACCCGCTCTATTTACTAGTTCTTCTTCAGGGATACCGAGTTTATCAATGGTAAAAGCATCGGCATCTCGCATTTCTTTTGCAGTTAATATTCTTTGCATTAATCCCCCTTTACGCAAGAAACAGCATAAGACGCATCTTCGTAGCTAAAACCCTTAGATAACACGTATTTATAGAGTTTTGCTAAATTTTCTTGCGAAATTTCTCTATTTTTCATATACTTAAACGCTATATTTTTAACGACGTCGTTTTGTGATTTAATTTCAGTATCAATCGCTTTAGAAACAAGGTTAAAATCAATCCCTTTAAGGCGTAAATCCCTTTCGATTAACATCGCGCCTTGCCTCTTTTTATGGGCGCGAACGTATTGCAAACAATACTCGTAATCGTCTATCATATTATACTCCGTCATCTTATCGATACAGTAATTTACGACACACGTAGTGTATCCTTTTGAAAAAAGGTACTCTTTAATCTGTTTTTTTGTCTTCATTGTTTTTGAAATATACGTCATCGCTTTATCTAAAGCATTGTGCTTTTCACTTTGAAGTTCAATTTCAGACAAAAACTTTTCGGATACATCCATATCCTTTTTTAAATGATAATTATATACGGTTTCCAGCGATAAACCGCAATAAAAAACCCCGTCAAGATAAATATTTACCCTATTTTTATCCCTTTTTTGGGGTGTAATATCGGTAATTACTGCCATAAACCCATCCTTTTTTGCCTATATTATTATAAAAAACGCACCCCGTTACCGCACTAAAGCAAATTAAAGCAAGACGTAGCCTTCATCTAATACGGTTATATCAGGTTTACCAAAAAACATCTCGTTAAGGGCTAACTTATATTTATCAAACGCACCAACCTTAATGGCTATCGTTAAATTTACGCCGTTATCCCACTCGGTTGAAAGCACCTTGCAATCTTTAACAAATAGTTTAGTAAGCAAATTATACCTGTCGTAATCGGCTTTAACTAAAACGGTTTTACAAAAACACTTTTCCACCACTTTAGCGTTATTAATCGCAGAAATAACACACCCGTTATACGCCCTAACTAATCCACCTGCACCAAGTTTAATGCCACCAAAATACCTTGTAACGACTGCAACAACTTCGTAAATGCCTTTATTTTTTAAAGCTTCTAGCATGGGCATACCAGCCGTGCCTTGAGGCTCGCCATCATCGGAGAATCGTTGCATTTGACCATCCGAATCGGCTATAAAAGCCGAACAGTTATGCGTGGCGTCAAAGTGTTTTTTCTTTATGCTATCGATAAACGCTTTAGCATCTTCTTCCGACTCGATATGTTTAAGATAGCAAATAAATCGGGATTTTTCTATCACGGTTAAATGTTCGCTTTCACCCAAAACCGTTAAAAAACTTTCCTTCATATAAATCCTTTTAAACAAAAAACGGCGTTAAATAGCGCCGCTTTTCCGCTATAAGCGGTCAAATTTGTTTGGTTATTTTTATTTAACCCCATAACGGGGTAAATTTTACACTAACTTAATTTTAATATGGTTCTTTTTACCTTTGTGTAAAATAAACTCCTCACCAGCGTTATCGGGTACGGGATCAAAACCACCTAAAATTTTAGTTTCGTTAATAGAAACTGCGCCAGACTCTATCAAACGACGAGCGTCGCTTTTTGACTTTGCAAACGTGGCTAAACAAAGTAAATCCGCTACTGAAGAAGTTTTAGGCGCTTCTATAACCTGCATGTCTTCAGCATTACCACCAAAAGCAGCCTTAACTTGTTTTTGCGCCGTTATAGCCTTTTCCTCACCATGAACAAGTTTAGTTACTTCAAAAGCAAGTCTTTCTTTTGCTAAGTTCATCCTTTCGTCATTATAACGGGTAAGTTCTTCAATCTCAGCCATATCCATAAAGGTTAAAAGACGCATACACTCAGCAACCTTAACGTCTTCAACGTTTCTAAAATATTGATAGAAATCGTATACTGAGCATTTATTTTCATCAAGCCATAAAGCGCCTTTTTGCGTTTTACCCATCTTTTTACCTTCGCTATTTAATAAAAGCGTACAAGTTAAACAAAATGCGTCAGTGCCTTCTTTTTTACGGATTAAATCAACACCGGCAAGCATATTAGACCATTGGTCATCACCACCGACTTCTAACTTACAACCGTATTTTTGGTTAAGATATAAAAAGTCGTAACCTTGCATCAACATATAGTTGAATTCAAAAAAGGTAAGACCCTTTTCCATCCTTTGTTTAAAACATTCTGCCGAAAGCATACGGTTTACCGAAAAATGAACGCCGATATCACGCAAAAACTCTACATAATTAAGATTTAATAGCCAATCCGCATTATTTGCAATAATCGCAGCGTTGTCGCCCTCAAAATTGATAAAACGCGACATTTGGCTTTTAAAACAATCTATATTATGGTCGATAATTTCTTTAGTCATCATTTGACGCATATCGCTTCTGCCGGAAGGGTCGCCAATCATACCCGTACCACCACCGAATAGCGCAATCGGGGTATGACCATAGCGTTGCATCCATGCCATTGCCATAATCGGGATATAGTGCCCTATGTGTAAACTATCTGCAGTAGGGTCGAAACCTACGTAAAAAGTAACCGATTCCGAACCAAGCATCTTGTATAGGTCGTCATCGTAAATAGTTTGTTTAATAAAGCCTCTTTCTTTTAATACGTCGTATACGTTTTTGTTTTGCATTTTTTACCTTCAAATTAAATTAATATTACTCTTGTAATATTGTATCACGAAACCAAAGGTTTTTCAAGTATTTGGTTTTATATTTTTATTAATAAAAAAGTTAATTTGTTTTTTTAAAAAATTTGCACTATATTTACATACTATTTTACAATTATTTATATAAAAAATTGTATATTAATTTTAATCGTGCTTTATTTTGAATATAAACTAAGTAAATAATAGTTAACGTAATAAAAAAGGCAGGTTGCCCTGCCTATAAAAAAATACGTGTTTCGTAATAATTAATAATCTATCATATCGGTAATTAACGTTTTAGGTTTAGCACCGTTACGTAAACATGGCGCATCTTGACCGTTTACAAGTTTTTGACGGATATTTTTAAGGATTAAAGTATCAACGTTAACGCCTTCATTAATATCGATAAGCGCGCCTGTGGTTTGGGCGATTTCTTCACGATAAACGTCTTCTATCGTTAAACTACCTACAGTGATACCTTCTTCCACCCAAATTACGGGTAAAGTTTCGATAGCGCCTTTTTCCCACAAAGTAAAATGGTCGCTAGTTAATGGGGTATTACTCTTTCTTGCATGGACCTTTTCTACCACGATATCGTCAAAATAGATAGGCGTGTTAGGTCTTGTATAATGGTGCGAAATTAATACTGCGTTATGCCTGTAATCACCGTAGACACCACTTACGGTAACGCCTTTTAACGGATAACCACCTGCAGATAATAACCTTACGCCGGAATAGCCGTTTTGGGCAGTTACGTTTTTAATGATTACGTTGCAAATTTCACCAACGGTAACTTCTGCATGGGTTTCGTCAATAGTTGTCAAAGAAACCATATCGTCGTTGGTCGTACCGAATAAATTTTCGATAATGCCACCGTAGGCAGGACCGTTGATATGTACGCCGTCGGTAGTGCCAAAGTTGTGGTTGTAATCAAAAACCATATCACGTACAGTAAAATTTACGACGTCTGCAAGTTGTATACCATAGCTAACAGGGTCTTTTACCGTCATCTTTTCTAAACGGATATTATCTACACCGGCAAAGCGAATAAGCTTACCTTTAAAAAGCGAAGGACTGTACGGGCTGTCTTCACGATGTAAAGCTTCGTACTCACCGTCTAAGCCCATATTATCGCAGTTACCGTCCCATATACCACCGACAATCTCAATATTTAGGTTGCGCGCGTTAGGGTCTGCAAAACAATCGTTTTCGATAAGGGCGCATTTAGAATACGGCTTAGCCAGCAACCTTACCCCGGGTGATAAAACAAACCTCGTATCAGAGTGGATTTTAAGCGTTTTACCAACCACGTATACGCCGGGCTTAGTAATTTTAACTATCCCCTTTTTATCTAACATTTTTTGAATAGCATTGGCGTTATCAAACTTGCCGTTTCCTATAAGCATAAAAGCCTCCTAAACATTTTTATAAATTATACCATAAAAAAATACTTTTGCAACTAACTTAAAGAATTTATATCTAAATTTATAAAATAAAAACCTTTATCTTTATTTATGAAGGTATTTAATGATGCGCCATAATTACATACATATTAAAATAAAAAAAGACAAAGCTAATGGCGTCACTCTTAGGAATTTTTTAGACAATACAAAAGGATAGCAAAATTTTTGCTATCCTTTTGCGTTAAAACTAAAATTTTTATCATCGTTGCAAGTTAAAAGCTATCCAAACTTACAATTTTAAAACATTATACGCCACATAAATTATTACAAATATTAAAACAAAACCTAATATCATAAATTATACAACCTAAAATTTATTGTTTTTTAGTAAAAAATATAACGCTAAACAGCATAAAATAAATATTCCCATAAACCATCCACTTTATCTTTTTAATTTATCTGCTGAATATTTATAACAACTACATCTAGTCCCATATTATCAAAATGGAATTTTGTTAGCGCACTTTTTGCATCTTCTGCTGAATAAACTTCACTACGTATACCCAAATATTCATCTTTATACACTATTAAAAATTCATGTTCTTCACTACACATTAATACACCCTCCACTATATGATTTTTGTTCCTAATTATTATAACACTATAATTAGTGTATGTCAAGCAAAAAACTCGCTTTTTAGTGTAAAATAACTGCATGAGTACATTTGGTGAAAATCTTAAAAATTTAAGAAAACAACAAAACATAAGCCAAGGCGAATTTGCACGTCTTATTCAAACAACACAACAACGAGTTAGTGAGTGGGAGTGTAATAAGGTGGAGCCTTCTTTATACAATATTATAAAAATTTTAAATGTTTTTAACGTTACATTTGAAGAATTAACGGAAGATTTGGAAAAATAAAAGAGCGGAATTAAGCAGTCTTATAATTGAATTGAAATTTAACGAAAAGTGTAGCCCACTATACTTCGCTTTAAGGCGAAATATGGTGGGCTTTTCTTGTCCACAAAAGATTAAAATAATTTAGTTTTATTTTTAGCCTTGTGGCTAAAAGTGATATGCAAGATAAATCTTGCGTTATATTTTGGCTAACGCCAAAGTTATATTAAATAAATCCTTAACTTGCCGTAGGCAAATATCACTGCCGATAGGCAATATCACTCGTCGTTAGACGAATATCACAAATCCGTTTAGGATTTATTTAGTTGCCGAATCCCTTGTAGGGACTCGGCTATTGAAGGTCCTTTTTTAGTGATATACCACTAACAGATTTTGTAAAGGTTTATAACGAACTAGATAAAAACGGTAACCCTGTTGGAAATTCATTTGTTTACGAAAATGAAGTAAAGCAATTAAAAAAGCAAAAAAATAAAAACACTTTTGATTTTAAAAGTGCTTTTGATTCTTTCTGCTCACCTGTTATAGAACCACAACAAGGAAAATTATCTTTAATAACTGAAGATTTAAATACAATACCGTTTAAAAAAAATAACCACCCTTAAAAAGAGTGGTTAGAAAAACGGTTGACTATCGTTATTTCGTGGGTTTACTGCGTATAGCCCAACCCTGTCCCATCGGGACGCTTTAAGTCAGCATTATTATTATACTGGAGTGTTTTTAATATGTCAAATGTTTATCAACCAAAACGTAAAGAACTTGCTAAAGTAACTATGCTAGCATAAAAGCAACTTTAGATGAATTATTACAGCAAAATAGTTATTTTATTTATGAAATGATTGAAAAATTCCGTGAAACAGGAACTAAATAATTTTACACAAAGGAGTAACATTATGAGTAAAAAATATTTAAGAAAAAGTGAGTTTAGAATAGACTTAAATCCAGCTCATCGTGGTAGTAATGGAGAAAATCATCCTGCTTACATAACTGCCAGAAAAGGTCATAAATATAAAGCAAATACTATAACTCACGCAAGAAATGTTGAAGGTGTTGAAACTTTAGATGTTGGTGAGAATCCTAATAAATTAAGTAATGATAAACGCAGGTCAAGGGTTTCGCCACCATTTTGGCAAGGTGAAAAAAGTTTTAGTGAAGAAAAACTTCCTAATTTTAGATTTAGTAAACAAAGTAAAAAGAAAATTAGAAAGTATAATAAAAAATTTAAATAAAAAAAAGAACTCAGTTCCGAGATGCGTCACCGCAATGAATTGCCTTTTGGGCTGAACTGAATTCTATTATTATTATATGCTATTAAACCAAAAAAATCAACTAATTTAGAAAAATTTATTAAAAAAGGAGAAAGAATTATGTTTGTAATTAGATTAAAAACTAATGGAACTATTGAAGTACATATAAGAACTCATATTCATGATGCAATAGATTTTTCTATTGAACATTATAAAGAGTTCTTATCTATGTCAGATGGATATTTAAATACTTTATACAATCGAATAGATGCTGATGGTCTTGGTGGTTATCGTCTAATACTAGATTGTGAACGTCTTGGAAAAATAAAGAATTAAAGATTAAAAATACGTTGCTCCCAGCGTCAAGGGAAAAGGAAATTTATTATGCCAAAAAAAGTAAGTTCTAAAAAGGTTGAAAAGGTATCTTCAATTCTTTACGATAGAAGAATTGATTTAGTTACAAGTTTACCCCATTCAAAAACATTAACTGTTGTAATGGACGATAAACGTTATCAAATTCCAAAAAATAAAGCTAATCTAGATTATATTGAAAAAAGTTTGGGACGTCCATCTACAAATAATTATCGTGGTAAAAATAGAAAAATTTGGTCAAAGTATTATTAATAAAAGCGGGGGTAACCCCGCTTTTATTCTTCGTTAATTTCACCAATAATATAATTCGTTAGTTTTAGTTCAAGAGATGTTTCGACGTCTTGCATATCTTTTTCGTGTGTTTGAATTAAAGTTATACCTTTCTCTTTATATTTTGGCAGTTTGTATTCTTTCCTATTTGTGTATTCCTTATTGCTTTCATCATAGCCCCAATGTTCTAAATATACGTCTTTATCTTTTAAATAAAAGTCTGGTTTAAAAATTTCTTTGCCAATAACTAAAGGTTTTTCATAAGCGTGAGCAATTTGATGCTCGAAAAGATAGTTATCAATATCTCTTTCAGATTTACTCTTAACTATGTGACCGTCTTTACATGTATAAACACCTTCGTAAGATTCATTTAATAATTCTAATTTTTGATTTCTATCAACTTTTATCTTTAATAATAGTGTTTTTTTATAGTATTTTGAAAAGCATTTTTTACAGAATAAGTATTTGCCACTATCTTCATCACATAATAAACACTTATTTTCTTCTTGTTTTTCAAATTCTTCTTCTGTATTTTGCTTTTTACAATCGCATATTTGACCTTTTTCAATCCATTTGTTGCAATTAGAACATTGTTCTATTTTTTCATTAAATAGTTGGTCTGCGTGTTTTTTACATAATCCGTCTTTTCTTGGGTTTTTTCCCCATACTAAATATGTAGGTTCACCACAAATAGGGCATTTTAAATCTTTATCGTTCATAATTAATCTCTCTTTTATTTTTAAAACAATTATACCCCCCCCCCGAATTTTGTCAACAATTTATTAATTTTATATAAATTAGTTTTATTATAAAAATTTTTGATACTTTT
>JAGANI010000035.1 GCA_017624285.1 Clostridia bacterium | reverse complement strand
TTTAGAGGTTATTGAGGAAAATAATAAAAAGGGCAAGACCACTTTTATGATAGTGCCTTACGGCCCTATCGGTCCGTACGCAAGGCTTGTTTATTTAGTTAATAAGTATAGGATAAGCCTTAAAAATTGCGTATTCGTCAATATGGACGAGTATTTAACTGATGATTATAAGTTTATCGATAAAGCTGACCCATTGTCTTTTAGGGGTGGTATGGAAAGGATTTTCTACTCTCAAATAGATGAAGAGTTAAATCTTTTACCAGAAAATAGATACTTCCCCGATCCTGAAAACCCAGATATCGTCTTACAACTTATTGATAAATACGGCGCTCCCGATATGGTTTTTGGTGGGGTAGGTATAAACGGCCACTACGCTTTTAACGAACCGCCTGAAGATGGTGAAGTTTGCTCTAATGAGGACTTTTTAAATCGTCAAACGCGTGTTTTAGCAGTTTCTAGAGAAACGCGTACCATAAACGGTTTTATGAACGCCGGTGGTAACTTTAACGCTATACCTAAGTATTGTATTACCGTTGGTATGAAGGAAATGTTCATGGCTAAAAAGGTAAGGATGTGTATGCCACGTGATTGGAACGCCGGCGCACTCCGTCCAGTACTTTTAGGTGAGCCTGATTGCAAATATCCATGTTCACTTTTCCAAAACCATCCCGACGCTATGCTTTACGCTTCAGCAGTTGCATTAAATCCGCCCGTGCCTGAAATTAGGGTTTATAATAAGTAAAGATGAAGGTTTTATTCTATAACGCAGTTATCGTTGGTGAAACTGACGTGTTAAATTATAACGCCGTTAGCGTTACGGACGGCAAAATAGACGGTTTTTTAAATGAATATAACCTTTCTGATTACGACGTTGTTTTAGACGTAAAAAACAACTATTTGTTGCCGGGGTTTGTCGATATCCACGTACACGGGGGTGGCGGTTTTGATTTTATGGACGGCACTGCGGATGCTTTTGATAAGGTAGTTACTACCCATTTAAGGCATGGTACGACGACTATTTACCCCACTACTATGAGCGAGAGTTTTGACGATATTTTAACCTGTTTAGATGCGTTTAAAAACTATAAGCAAAACTATAAACAAACGTCTAACGTAGTCGGTTTACATTTAGAAGGCCCGTTTTTAAGCCCAAAAATGTGTGGTGCGCAACGACCTGATTTAATTATTAAACCTACTAAAAAAGAAGTTGAAATAATTGCCAAAAACGCTGGCGTTATCAAAAGGATATCTTGTGCGCCGGAAGTTGATGGCGTTTTAGATATGGCAAAAAGCCTTTTACCACTTGGTATATCTTTTTCAATGGGGCATACTAACGCCACGTTTAATGAAGCTAAAACAGCGTACGAAGCAGGGTTTTCGTCAATAACGCATTTATACTCGGCAACATCAGGGTTTTTTAAGGTAAACCAAAAGGTGCATATCGGCGTAACGCAATATGCTTATGCGCAAGAAAGTATTTATGCTGAATTAATTTCCGATACTTGCCACGTCCCTAAAGAGCTACTAAGCTTAGTTGCCAAATTTAAGGGCGTAGATAAGGTGTGTATGGTAACCGACGCTATGCGTGCAGCTGGTACTGACGTAACCGAAAGCTATCTTGGTAAAATTAACCCAAAAAATCGCGTTATCATAGAGGACGGGGTCGCTAAATTGCCGGATAGAAGTTTTTTTGCAGGCAGTATAGGCACTATGGATAAAGCCGTGCGCTTTGCTATTAAAGACGCTTTATTTAGTATAAGCGACGCGTGCAAGATGGCAAGTTTAACCCCTGCAACACTTATGGGGATAAATAAAACAAAAGGCAGTATTGCAGTAGGTAAAGATGCGGATTTTGTTATAGCAGATAAAAACATCAACGTTTTATCAGTAATAACAAACGGGCAAAAAGTATATTAAAAAAGTAAAAGTCGGTTTATGCCGACTTTTTTATTATATAAAAATAATTATTTTGTTTGAAATTTGATTTATTAGTGATATAATAATATTAAGTATCAAAATGGTAAAATTAATTTAATTTTATTTTTAGTTAAAAATTTTTATAATGAAAGGGATTTTATGAAAAAAATTACACTAGGTATCTCGGGGATGAGTTGTAGTGCTTGTTCTAACGGGTTGGAAAAACATCTTAATAGTAAAGAAGGTATAATATCTTCGTCAGTAAATTTAATTATGGCAAACGCCACTATTAGCTATGACGAAACTTTATTAGACCAAAAAAAGATTGAAGCTTTTATCAAGCAAGCAGGTTTTAAAAGCACCGGTATTTTTGATATTAAAAAGGAAGAAAAAAAGCAGTCGTTAGTAGATATTATTGTGTTTGCCTGCCTTACTACGCTTATGATGTACGTATCAATGGGGCATATGATAAATTTACCCATGCCTTATTTTTGTGATATAAATATTAACCCCGTTGGCTACTTAATTACGCTTTTTGTATTAGTAACACCATTTTTAGTATATGGTATTGATATTTTTATAAGTGGCTTTAAAAATGCAATTAAATTATCACCAAATATGGACACCCTTGTAACGCTTGGTGTGTTTGCCGCGTTAGGTTTTTCGATATACGCATCAATAATGGTGTTTTTAGGGGATTTGTCATTTTTACATAGCATTTATTTTGAAGCATGCACAAGCGTAGTATTTTTTATTAAACTTGGTAGGCGTATTGATAGATCTAGTAAAGAGAAAACTAAAAAGGCAATTAAAAGTTTAGTTTCTATTACGCCTGAATATGCCCTTGTTAAAAGAGGCGATATAACTAAAAAAGTTACTATTGACGAAGTAAACGTTGGCGATATCATAGTTTGTCGTGCGGGTGAAAAGTTTCCAGTAGACGGTAAAGTTGTAAACGGTAGTTGTCACGTTGACGAGTCTTTTATTACTGGTGAAAGTAAACCTAGCTTAAAAGAAGTTGGTAGTCAAATTTTAGCGGGTAGCATAAATTTTGACGGATACGTGGAACTTTCAGCTGAAAAAATCGGTAAAAACTCAACCGTGTCGGAAATCGTACATTTAGTTGTAGAAGCTTCAAATACTAAATTACCAATAGCAAAAACAGTCGATAAGGTTTGTCAAATTTTTGTTCCATCAGTTATAGTTATAGCACTTTTAACCTTTGTAGGTTATATGATTTTTGGTCAGGGTTTTGAAAAATCATTGATAACGTGTATCACCGTTTTGGTTGTAGCATGTCCATGCGCGTTAGGTTTAGCAACGCCGTTAGCTGTTATTGTTGGTGAGGGTGCTTGCGCCGCTAAAGGCATTTTGGTTAAAAACGGCAAGGCGTTAGAAATCGGCAATAAAATAACCACGGTTGTCTTTGATAAGACTGGTACGCTTACTTACGGTAACTTAAAAATTTCAAAAATCTATAATTATTCTTTTTTAATTGAATCTGATTTTTTGACTATAGTTTCTTCGGTTGAAAGTCTATCAACCCACCCTATATCGGGTGCTTTTAAGGGATACTTAGCGGGTATAAATCGTACTCCTAAAGAAGTTAAAAGTTTTAAAGAGTTTTCTGGTAAGGGCATTTATGGCGAAGTTGACGATACAGCCGTTTTGCTTGGTAATGCTAAACTTTTAGAAGATTTTAATATAACTAATCCGTATAAACATTTAGGCGAGGAAATCGTTAACGAATCTTCTAGTGTTATATACGTTGTTTTTGGCAAAAAGGTTGTAGGAGTTATAGGTGTAAACGATATTGTTAAAGACGAGGCGATTCCTGTAATTAACGAGCTTAAAAATTTAGGTATTAAAACGGTTATGATTTCAGGGGATAATAGTGTTGTTGCTAATAAAATTGCAGCGACGCTGGGTATTGAAAAAGTTTATGCTGAAGTTTTACCCAAAGATAAAGCAAATTTAGTGCAAGAAATGCAGGCTAGTGGTGAGTATGTTTTAATGTGTGGTGACGGCATAAACGACAGCCCTGCGCTTACGACGGCAAATATCGGGGTTGCGGTTAAAAACGGTACGGACGTCGCTATAGATTCAGCAGACGTAGTTTTAATGACGGACGATTTAAATAAATTAATTGACTTTTTAACTATTTCTAAACAAACAATAAAGTGCATAAAGCAAAATTTATTCTGGGCGTTTTTCTATAATTGTTTAATGATACCTATTGCGATAAGTTCATTAATTAGCCCTATGATAGCAAGTATTGCGATGGTATTATCAAGTCTAACGGTTATATTTAACGCGTTAAGGATGAAGACGAACAAAAAATAAAAATTAAAAGGAGTTTATTATGTTATTTTTTAAAAAAATTGAAAAGGTTTTAAAAGTTGAAAATATGAAGTGCGCTCATTGTGCCGCTAAGGTAGAAACTGCTTTAAAAGGTATTGACGGCGTAAAAAACGTTAAGGTTGATATTTCCACTAAAATAGTAAAAATTATTTTAAAAAAGGATATTGATACCGACGTTTTAGTTAAAGCAGTTGTAGATGCAGGTTTTGACGCGCAAGTAATTTAAAGATAAGTTTTAACTTCATTAAAGCCCCAAAAGGGGCTTTTTTGTATAAATAATTTAAAAATGGCAACACTTATAGTAAAGTAACTTTTAGTATGCTTATTACATATTATATAACAGTCGATAATAGGCGTAACGGTTGCTTTTTTGAGGTGTTTATGATTAAAAGAGGCGAACTGTACTATGCGGACTTAAGTCCCGTTGTCGGCAGTGAACAAGGTGGTGTTAGACCAGTTTTGGTCGTTCAAAACGATATTGGCAACAAATACAGTCCTACGATAATTGCCGCCGCCGTTACAAGTAAACTTACTAAAGCTAAATTACCTACGCATATAGCGCTTTCAGCCGATTATTACGGACTTAATAAAAACTCGGTGGTGTTATTAGAGCAAATCCGCACCATTGATAAACGTAGGTTAAAAGAAAGGATTGGTGAGCTTAATAAATCCACTATGGATTTAGTCGATAACGCGTTGCTTTTAAGTTTAGGGGTAAAATCCCCCTTTGAAATGGAAAAAGAAGTTCCGCTTTTGTACAAACAAGTTGTAGAGGGTGTTTAGTTTAAGCACCCTTTCTTTTATGCAAAAAGGTTGTA
>JAGANI010000034.1 GCA_017624285.1 Clostridia bacterium | reverse complement strand
TAAACTTCTAAAGTTTCAACGGGGGTTGTTTCTTTTTTACCAAACTTGTTCATTAAATAAATAATTAAATAGTAAATGCCGTAAACCATTAAAACTACTATAAAGAATACCGCAGGGTTGATAAGCATAAGCGTCCACATTGGAAGCACACCCATTTCAACTAAACCGATATATAAAGCGTCTTCTTGTAAGAAGAACCAGTTATTACCGATTGTAATATTACCAAGTTTTGCCCAAAGGGTAATTAAAAGTAATAAAACGGCGCTCTTCCAACAGTTTTTAAGTTTAGGTGTAACTTTACCAGTGGCAATATTAAGTACGCCCCACGCAAGTTCAACACCATGGAAGAACATTGTTTGTACAGCTTGGTAGCACCAAGGCTCACCACTACCGATACTTGCAGGGTAGCAAATATACATCATGGGCGCAACGATTGCAAGCATGGTAACCGGTTCAATAAACTTTTTAAAATGCTTATTAAACTGCGTAAATGCAATAATGGGACACATTACCGTACAGATATGGAAGGGTAACTTATCAATATTAAGACCACCGTAAACAAAATCGTGTACAAAAAAGTCCGATACGTAAGAAATTACAAGTAAATAAGCAAGGATTCTTAAAACTTTTTCCTTAGCGTCTAAACTTTTGCCTTTAAGCATTAATGCGCCAAACACTATACCACCAGCGATAAGCAATAAGTACACTATGTGTGAAACACTAAACGCCGTAACCGAAATACCCGTGTTAAAGTGGGACATTTCAAACAACTTTAAAAATAAATCTCTAACCATTATCTATTTCCTTTATTTTTATTTTTTCTTAAAAAACTTTTAAGTTTATTTTGCCATTTATCTTCCTCTTTAAAAGCAAAATGCTCGTAAAGCCAAAGGAGTAAAAATAAAATTATAATTGCGGGTATGCCTAAAACCATTGGTGAAACGGGTATATAATCGTTAGATAGTAAAAACATACCGTCAACAGGTTCCATACCACATAAAGAATATAATCCGTTAACTACAAGCCCACATATAACAAATAACAATAACCCAAGTGTAACACTTATAGTGTTAAATACGCTAATTTTAACGTATTTACCAGTAAATAGGTAAATACAGCCAAATAACATAGTAGAGTGGCTTAATAGGCCTTTTAAGATATCGTAATCAGCAAGCGACGGCGTGTTAGAGTAGTTTGTATTAAGCACAATACCAATTATGCCACAGACTACGCCAGCGTAAAAGCAAAATTCCGCAATTACTTTAAAGCCGATACTGTTTTTATCTTTTATGATAGAACAAATAAACAGTAACCACATAACTACGTTACAGGGATATACCGGTAAAATATGGTTATTTTCGATATAAGCGTCGCCATTATTAGTAAAATAATCAACGTAAAGGTTACTATAATGTAACGCTAAAGTAACAATTGCAGATAATAATAGTATTAAGTTTTTAGTACTCTGTTTAATGGCAAGTTTGTTGGCAAGTATAAGTAACGCTACCGTAATAATTGCCGAAGTAACCATATAAACGATATGTTGAAAATCAAATAGCATACATTAAATATAAAACTTTTGTCAAAATTTGTCAATTATTATATAATAGTTATATGTAAATAATAAAAATTAGATAAAAAAGTCAAGATTTTAAGGTATTAAATTAAACGTAAACCTTTTTAATTTTAATCGTTTGCTTGAAATTTACTTTTTTAGTTGGTATAATTTAAGTATGGGTACTTTTTGGATTATTTTTTCAATAATAGCCTTTATAGTATTAGGCTTTGTAATAAGTGTTATTATAGTGGGTTTTTTAAAGGTGTTTTATTCACCTAAAAGAATCCCTAAAGATAACGGGGAGTACGATTTACCACCGGGTAAAATGTACGATAAGTTTATACCAGCATTAAAACAGGCTACGGATTTTGCTCGTAATTATGACTATAAAGAGTATAATATTAAGTCTTTTGACGGTAAGTTTAATTTAAACGCCAGATATTACGAAAAATACCCCAACGCTCCGATAGAGTTGATGCTACACGGTTATCGTGGTAGTGGTGAAAGGGATTTATGTATCGGTATCGAACGTGCTTTTAAAGTTGGTCGTAACGCTTTTATAGTGGACCATCGTGGTGCAGGTAGATCGGACGGCAACGTAATCTCGTTTGGTATTAACGAGTACAAAGATAGCCTTAAATGGTTAGATTTTATCATTAATGAGTTTGGTAAAGACGTAAAAATTGTTATAACAGGCATTTCTATGGGTGCATCAACAGCGTTAATGATGGCTGGTACGGATTTACCTAAAAACGTTATCGGTGTTTTGGCGGATTGTGGTTTTACGTCGCCAAAAGCGATAATAAAAAAGGTCGTTACTGATATGAAGTTGCCTGCCGGCATAATCTATCCATTTATTAGGTTTGCAGGTATTTTGTCTGGTTTTGATATTGAAGAAACTTCTGCAATAGAATCGGTTAAAAAAGCAAAAGTACCGATAATATTTATACACGGTGAAGACGACGATTTCGTCCCCGCGTCTATGAGTAAAGACTTATTTAACGCTTGCGCTTCAAGTAAAAAGTTATTAATCGTCAAAGGTGCAGGGCACGGCTCTAGCTATATGGTCGATCCTAAAGCTTACGTTGACACGGTTAAAATTTACGATTTTTAATAAAGTTAAAAACGCCTGCAAAAAGCAGGCGTTTTTTATGCTTAATAATTATAAAACTTCATCAAGTTTTGCTTTTATTACACTAGACAGCACTAAATAACCTTCATGCGTTAAGTGCCCACCGTCTGTCGTGTAAGAAGGGTGTATACCAAAGGTGTCTAAATCGTATAACGGGGTAAAGGCGTCAACGTAACTAAAATTATACTTTTCGGCTAACTTTTTAATTCTAACGTTGTTAAAACAAGCAATTTCGTTGTGCGCACCCCAAAATTCGCCACTCATAGCAGTTAAAGATACTAAAATTATTTTGCTATCCGGTAAATTGGTTTTTAGTTTAATTAAGATATCTTCGTAATTATCAAACATCGTCTTAAAATTGTTTGCACCAATAAGCATAACCACGGCTTTTGGTTTTACGTCATAGACGGAAATTTTAAGCCTTTTTTCTAACGTAAAAGTAGTATCGCCACCGATACCTCTATTTAACGCTTTATATTCGGGGTAGTAGATGGATAAATCGCATAAATCAGTTAAACTATCGCCCAAAAAAACAACGTCAACGTCGGCTATAGTAGCGTTTTCTTCTTCGTATTTATTAAGCTTTGCGCGCGTGTATTCTTCAACGGCTTTAAGGCGTTCTTCACGTGCTTTCTTTTCGGGTAAATACGTGCCGAATACGTATATGCAAGTTGCAGTAATTGCTGTTATTAATATAGCTATAATTGATATAATTAAAATTTTCTTTTTAGTCATAACTAACCTCATTATAAATTCTTTTTATAGTATATGCCAAGTTAAGCGTCGGTCAATTTTTTAATGCATCAAATTACTTATTTTTGATGGTGTTATTTCTAACGTAATCGTTAATAGCAGTAAAGTTTTCGTCAAAACAAGCCCTATTTTTGCCGTAATCAATCCAAGTTTGCGACCAACTATAGCCCTTATCAAGCATTTTTTTAACGTTTTCATTTTGCGCCGTTTTATTATCGGTTTGGTCGTTTAAGTCAACACAGTTTTCTTCATCGTAAATTTTTGCTTGCACGTTACACTCTAATTTATCGCACCAAAAAGCAAATTTTGCTTCAGGGGTGGCTTTATCGTCAAACTCTAAAATAAGCTTTTCGATATCATATCCAAAATTAAGGTTGTTTAGTATCTTTTTAACGGCTTGATGCCCTAATTCTTCCTTTTTTGCGCCGTCTATTTGGAATTCCGTTAAATCCCCGATAACAGTTTCTTCAAGCTCGTGTATAGCAAGCATAAGTATCACTTTTTTAATATCTAAGTCATACTTAAATTCCGACCATATGGCTAAAGCAAGCATTTGTGTGCCGTAAATATGCTCTGCAATACTTTCAACCCTAAATCTAGTTACCTTCCAGTCTTGCCAGCCGGTTCTAACAACGTCTTTAAGTTTGTTACATAATACGTAAAAGTCTACAACGTTTTTTACTTTTTCCATAATAATCTCCGTATAGTTTGTGTTTGTATTAAATAATTTAGATAGTTATAATTCAATAATATCGGGTAAAAAATCTAGCGCTTCTTTAACGTCGGTTGGCGTATTAATATTGCCGATACCAAGTTTAGCGTATTTTTTAATACGCTGGGCGTTTTCAGGCGTTGCCTTTGCGCTTTGTTTAAGAAAAGCGTAATTTGGTTTATCTAAATATAACCAAATAGTAAGATTTTTTGGTGAAATTATATTGCAAACTTTTTCAAGAAGTTCATCTTCAGTATTAACGTCGTAATCAAATTTGGCATTAGGTAAGCGTTTTTGTATTTTTTGTATACGTTCTACGTCCGAAACGCTAAAACTAACCTTAGCATCATGTTTAATTACTAGGTCAATAAGTAGGTCTATTTTATCGGTAGCAATAGTTTTATCTAGCATAACGGTTATATCTTTGTCTTTAACAAGGTCAAATAACTCGTCAAGCCTAGGTATAGGTGTATTTTTAAACTTTTTGTCAAAATTTATACCAGCATCGTAACGTAAAAGTTCGTCATAGGTAAGGTCGGCTACCTTTATAGGCGTTTTTATAGTTGTGCCGTCCATATTTTTACAGGTGCGGTTTATCGTTTCGTCATGCATTAAAACGATGACGTTATCTTTTGTCAACCTTGGGTCAGTTTCTAAATACAAGTACCCTTTATCTATTGCGTTTTTAAATGCGGGCAGGGTGTTTTCAGGCGTGTAGTAAACCCCACCGCGATGCGCTCTAAACTTCATAAAAACTCCAAAAATTTTGTTGTTTTATATTAAAAATAATTTACGATTTTTACTAATTTTGGGTATAAATAACGTTGCTAACAACGCCGTCGTTATATTCAAAAAGTAACGTTTCAGTTTCGGTATAAATCTTGTGCTTTAACGTTTCACAAAACACTATCCAATTATCCCATTCATAACCATTATGCTCGTACGATAACGTGTATTTAATATTATCAAAGTAGCCTAAGTCCCCAATATAATTATTTTTAACGCTGTTAAAGGCATTTTTAGCGTTAAAAACAAACTTTTTTGCAGCTTCGTCAGGCGTTTCATGATAGTAGTTGGTTATTTGGGTGAAGGCAGTAGTTAAATCTTTTTCATCCATGTAAACGTATCTCGTGCCGTTATCATTTGCTACGACGCGCGATCTATTTATTCCGTAAAGCGCAGCGTCGTTCATATAGTCTATTAATACCGAGTTATTATCTAAAGTGATAAAATCCTCTTTAGTTCTTAGTGGCAATTCTTTTACTTTGTTATAAACTTCGCTAAATAAATTTTCGTAAGGTTCTCTATTTTGTTCGTATTCAGAGTATAAAGTTCCTTCGGTTGAAGTGTCAAAATCATAATATTCATACGACTGATAATTTAAATTGCTAGCGTTAGTCGTAATGTTTGATTTAACCACCCATGCGCCTTTATTTTTTTGCTCAATAATGGTTTGTGGGCACAACGTCCCGTTATTATAGTAGGTAGCAAAGGATTCTAACCCCGGATGAAACTCTCCAGAGTTGTAGGTAGACATAAAATAGAATTCATCATTTTCAAAGTCAAAAAGGCTTGACATAAATTCGCTATTGCCGTATTCCCAAAACCAGTTCATCCTTATTTTTTTAACGTCTTTTTTGTTTTTATCGTATTCAATTTGTCCGTTAGTGCAAATTACAACGTTATAGGCAGGTAAGTTTTGTTCTAAATAAGTGTTTCGCCAATCCCAGTCGGCTGTAAAATTTAAGTGGTATTTATCTCTAGTTGCTTGGATTTTTAAAATGGGGTCTGGAACGTTTGGGTCTTCAAAAAGCGCGTTTAAAGAGCCACTAATCGTTTTTCTTGCCGTGCCGTAATAAGTTTCGTTAACTTTAAATTTATTATTGTAATCTTTATTTTTGCGTGACGTTTGCAATACGTAATTAACAATTTCATATACGTATTTTATGTTCATTTGCTTTGAAACGGTTTCTGCTACCGAACGCGTTTTAATGACATGGTCAGGTCCAATATCGCTATAAAGCTTCACGCAAGAAAGCGTGTTTGCCGACGGTTCAGGCTCGGGTTTATTTTGCGCATTTACTAGCGTAAATAACGTTTTGTTAAAATCATCAATTTTATTTATCGCTTGATTCATTACAATGTCTGAGTCGTTTGCTTCTTCTAAGAAAGATTGGTTAGATATACAACCAACTTCGCATAAGCAAGAAACACACATAATTAAAGATAATAAAAAAGAAGCTAACCTTTTAAAAGTCATAAAACATCTCCAAAGCAAACTATTTTTTTGTTAAT
>JAGANI010000033.1 GCA_017624285.1 Clostridia bacterium | reverse complement strand
TAGGATTCGTTCAAGCCCACCGTTGCACCCGTAGGCTTCACGGTAAATTCCTTTTCAACGTGCTCGACCGCGGTAAACTGTATATCATATACAGCCACATATTTTTTGTAGTCTGCGCCAATCGTCCAAACTGAAGTATGGGACGTGCCATTTACAAACACGGTTGCACCATCAGCAAAGATATACGGATCTTCAGTAGCCAAACTCAAGTCAGCATAATATGTATTGCCGGCTACAAAGGTTTGCTCATTGAAATCGCCGCCGTTACTTCCGTTAGCAGTCGTTGACCAACCAATTGACACTTCATATTTTTCCGAGTCAAAAATTTTACCTGCTTTCGCTGTTGTGCCCCCCTCAGGTATGGGAACATTGACCTCAACCGAGGAGATCACGTTTTCCGTTTCCTCCGCAAATGCATTAAATGCGCTCATAGGAACAAGCGCAAGTATCATTATGAGTAGGAGTAAAATTGATAATAATTTTTTCTTCATCTTTTTCTCCTTTTGTCTGTCCCCTTGCCCCGAAAGGCAAGGGGATATTGTTTAACGCCTATTATTTTTTCTTAAATACTGCGATAAGGTCAGCAAAACTCTTTTTCTTTATAACAAACCAGAAAATCGCAAAGCCACCTACGGCTACCACCGCAACACTACCTGCTACGATACCGATAATTGCACCCGGAGAAAGCCCATCGTTAGATTTATCTGGAGTTATATTAGAACCAGGACCTAATGGACCACTTGACGGAACGTCTCCCCAAATTGCAAAGAGTTCTACGTCAGCGGTTACGTTATAAGTTGCGCCGTTAATAACTTCGCCATTAGCGGAAGTTGCCCAGCCTTTGAATTGTTTTCCGTCAGGTGCAGTAAACGCGCAAGTAGGCAAGGTGTAAGTTCCTGCATACTCAACAGGACTCATCGTTCCCGTACCACCGTTTGCATTAAAGGTTACGTCAAATTTTACAACAGGAATATCTTCCCAAATAGCGTAAATAATTGTTGGTTCGTTAATCGTAATGGAATCGCCTGCTTGCAATAACGGTCTTGCTTCAATATGACCAACAGCCCAACCAGCAAATTGTTTATCAAGTGGGGCTATATACGTGCAAGCATCCAGGGTGAATTGTTCGCCTGCCGTAATTGTATCACCAACCATAGTTCCAGAGCCACCGTTTGACTCGTATGAAACAATGTATTCAGGCGTAGGCGCTTCGCCCCACGTTACAACAAACGACTGACTTTTTGCAATATCATACCTATAATTAGGTTGACCGTTTGACATAATAAAACTTATGTCTGCACATACTTGATAAGTTAATGATTTTTCCGTATCGGTTGTAACAGACCATGAATTGCCCGTCGTCTCAGCAATAGCGCTCCACTCTTCTCCGTCAAAGCACAAAATCCTGTACCTTGTTACGTCAAAGTTAGTATCCCAATTGAAAGTATAAGTAGAACCCGTTACAACTTTTGCACCTTGTGGTTGTTTAGTAAACTCGCAATCAACCCAGTTAACTGCAAAAATCTCACTTTTTGCAACGGCTAAACCTTCTCTAACTGCGTAAATCCTTAAAACCGCTGAAATTTGAGTTGAACTTGAAAATCCAGCGCCAACGATTCTACCAGCAGACGTAATTGCACTAATGCCAGTACTACTATCAAACGTGTTCCAAGTATCTGTTTCAGAATCGTATTGTAATACGTTTACGCTATCAAACACAATACCTGAATCAACAACGAATTGCGCAGTAAATACAGCCCCCGTTGCCGTTGTTCCACCAGTTGGCTGGGTTGTAAAACCTTCCGCAACGGGAGTAGAAACACCTTGCCAAATTGCAAAAACTGTTATATCTTCAGTAATATTTATTATATCGCCTGGCATTTTTAATTGCCCACTAATACTCCAAGAAGAAAATTTATAATTCGTATACGGAGTAAACTCACAAACTGGCAATTCGTATTCTTCACCTTCAGCAACGGAAACGGTTTCCATTGTGCCACTTCCTTTAACTCCAGAACCAAAATAAACGTTATAAGTTTTTGGCAATTCTTTTTCAAAAGTATACGTAACCGTAACTTCTTCAGAAGTTCCCGCTACTTGCGCATTATTTGCATTAATAGTTGCAGTTAAATTAGCAATATCAAAAGAATACCCTTCTTGTGCTACTAATTTAATAGAAACGGTATAATCTTCAGTTTTATTAAAAATTGCATTTGCAACTTCTAAATTGCCAGAAACACTTCCGCTCCACGTAATACCATTTTGTGTGGTAGTGTCGTTTACGTATGCTTGATAATATCTAGGATCACTATTTGCCTTAGCGTAACTTGGCGCATTATTCTCTTTAGGACTTGTAACACCAAGTTGAATATCATCAATAGTTCCGTTAACTTTTTCCCAAGTAATTGTCCAAGGTTCGCTATAAATATAACCGGCATCACCGTAATCAGCAAGTAAACGGAAAGTTATCGTCCTATCAGCATAAGGCGAAACAACCATCGTTGCAGGACCAAACAATGCCCAACTTTCGTCTTGCTGTTTGTATTGCAATACAACGCTATTCAAAATTTCCGCATCATCAGGTTCTTGTAAAGCATACCAGTAATGATATTCGGAATAATTCTCAAGCGTGCGGGATTCGGGTTGTTGAGAAAAATAATATTCATCATCACCCACAAAGTTGATGACAACTTCAACTTGGGTTGCTAACGTACTCCATTGATTTGTAAAGAAATTCCCTCTAAATTTGTAATCTGCACAAAGCCCATTATCTGAAGTAAATCTTAATTGGTCGTCAAACTTATACCCATCTTTTAGCGTGATAGTCGTAACTGCTGAATAGTTTTTGCCTATTTCAATAGTTTCATCGCCAACAAGGACATCACCACTTTTATTAAGCCCTTTGTAAATGGTAAAATTAACACCACTATTTTGTGTTATGCCATCTACGTTAGCAATTGCAACGTCTGCAATATATTCACCTTGTTTTGTACCAATGGTCAATTCTGGATTATTAATTTCTATATTTGATACTTTATAATTACTATCAAATTCAGAGTACGTCCATCTATCAACAATAACAGTATAACCATCAAATACGTAGTCTTGTGTAATTTTTGTATCAGTATTCGCTATGTACCAACCGTCGAACACAAAATCTAAAGTATCCTTTCTATATAATTGTGGAATTGGAACTGATAATTTGTTTTCGTTATTTAACAATACGGGATAATTGTTATTTGAACCAGTTGTTTCAAAATACACGTCAAACGGTTCTGTAATGGCAAAATGCACAGTTTTGTCTACGTCTGCTGCTTTTGCAGTTATAGGCATAGCCGAAAATATACCACACGCAAAAGCTAGCGCCAGCAAAGTAGTTACTAAAATACTTTTTGCTTTTAACTTCATAAAAACCTCCTATATGCGGTTTTACCGCATTTTTTTAATTTGGGTTTTAAGTAAAACCTATTTTTTTGCCCATAAAATACTTTTATGTATTTTAAGTATAACAAATTTTTTAAGCGATTTCCCTATACCTTAGGTATAGTTTTGGTATAGGTTGGGTATAGTTTTTTTATTTTTTACATAAAAAAACGGTAGTAACTAGTACTACCGTAATTAGCGTATTAACCTATTTAGTTATCAAAAAAACGCCCAAATTTTATTAAAAAACAATGTTTTACGCACCCCGTCCTGCCATTAGCACAAAAAATGCTTTTAAATTATTAACCTTCTTTAAGCTCTTTAAGTGCTAGCTGAGGTTGGTTAGACTCTATATAAGTAAAAATTTCGTCTAAAGTACTACAAACTTTAAAAAGCTCGTTACACTTTTCAGTAACGAAGTTCTTTTCAATCGCCTTTAAGATAACTTGCAAAGTTTCGTCGTAATAATTATTGATATTGTAAATTGCAATAGGCTTATTATGACGGCAAAGTTGTTTTAAGGTTAAAATCTCGTAAAATTCTTCAAAAGTGCCGATACCACCCGGGGTTATGATAAAAGCGTCGGCGTTGTCTTCCATAATCTGCTTACGCTCTCTCATAGTGTCGGGTTCGACAAGCTCATCACACTCGGTATAAATGACTTCTACACGGTCGTGACGGAAAAATTTAGGTATAACGCCCAAAATATGACCGTTTTGCGACTTTACGCCACGCGCAACTGCGCCCATAAGCCCGTTAGTGCCACCACCAAACACGAGTGAGTGCCCTCTTTTTACCATCTGTTGCCCTAAAGCTTCAGTTTTTACGATATAATCTTTATCAATAGTGGGGGATGAAGCCCCGTAAACACAAATCTTCATAAATGCTCCTAAAATTAGTTGATATATATTATTATATCACTAAAACTTGATTTTTAGCAATATTTTGCAAAAAAAATTTATTTACACTTGCAAGACAATATTAAAACAGGTTAAACGCAATATAAAATCGCAAAAATTATGCAAAGTTAACGCAAAATAGCAAAAATACGTGTTGAATTAACCCCTTAATTATGCTAAAATTATAATATAAACTTAAGGTGTGTTTTATGGGTTTTGTTGAAGATAAAAAAGCGTTTTTTGCGCAAGATAAACTTGATTTTACGTTAGACCATCCATGTGAAGAAGTAAGCGTTTATCGGTTAAAAGAAAGCAACCAAGTGGTGTGTGAATTTACAATAAACGCCAACGTATCGTCGCCGATAACTATTGCGCAACTTACCGATTTGCACTTTAACTATTTTTTGGAAGAAGACTATCTTGACGAAGAACTTTTATTGACTAAAAAACATAGGCTTTGGCTAAAAGATGGCGAGGCTTTAAAAAGTGCTAAAAGCGCGCTTGAAGCGTGCAAGTATTTTGACGCTTGCGTTATTACCGGTGATATTTTAGACTTTTTAAGTAAGGGAACTATATACTTAGCAAAAAAATATATATTTGAAGCTTACCCCGACTATATTTGTACGCCGGGTGGACACGAGTACGTAAAACAAATGCAAACGGGGGTTAAAGATAAACTGCCGTTAGAAGCTAGAAAGGCGATTGTCGAAGGCTTTTGGAATACAAATAGCTACTACGTATCTAAATTAGTGGGGGAACGGGTGCTAATTATTGCGATAAACAACGGATTATCGCATTATGATAAAGAACAGGTTGAAAAGTTAACGCAAGATATAAAACGCGCTAAAAAAGAAAATTTAACGGTGCTTATCTTCCAACACGAGCCGATTTCTACTAGAAAAATTTGCGACCAAAATCACCCCGCTTTTATAGTTACACCAGGCAACGTTACGCACGAGAATTTTTACGATAAAGTAAACTTGGTTTGTAGCACGGTTTGCTCCACGAAAGAAGATAACGACGTTTACGATATTATAACTTCTAACGCAGACGTAATTAAAGGCGTATTTTGTGGACATTGGCACGCGGCGCACTACGTTAATCTTGACGGCTACTATATTAAAGACGGTTTAGTAATCCCCTGCCCGATACCACAAATCGTATCCGCTGGTAACCCCTATTTTGAAGATGGGTTTATAATGAAAATTATCGTTAAATAATTTATTGAAATTTAATACTAAAATTAATATTGATATTGAATATTACTTTTAATTATGGTAAAATAATAAGGTAGGTAAATACCTTAAATATGATATAGGAGAAAAATTATGGCAAGAATAGTTTTAAATGAAACAAGTTATCACGGCGCAGGTTGTATTAAGGAAATCCCTGCGGAAGTTAAAGGCAGAGGCATGAGCAAGGTTTTTGTTTGCTCTGACCCCGATTTAGTTAAGTTTGGCGTTACCAAAAAGGTTTTGGACGTTTTAGACGACGCTAAAATTGAGTATGAATTATATTCTGAAATCAAACCCAACCCGACTATCGAAAACGTTAAAACGGGCGTTGCAGCATTTAAAAAGAGTGGCGCGCAAGGTATAATTGCTATCGGTGGTGGTTCTAGTATGGATACCGCTAAAGCAGTTGGTATTATCATCGCTAACCCAGAGTTTGAAGACGTGCGTTCTTTAGAAGGCGTTGCCCCCACTAAAAACCCCTGCGTACCCATTATCGCAGTACCCACTACCGCTGGTACTGCTGCTGAAGTTACCATTAACTACGTTATAACCGACGTGGAAAAAAAGCGTAAATTTGTTTGCGTAGACGTACACGATATCCCTGTAGTTGCAGTTATCGACCCTGAAATGATGGCTTCTATGCCGAAAGGTCTTACCGCAGCAACGGGTATGGACGCTTTAACGCACGCTATCGAAGGTTATATCACTAAAGGCGCTTGGGAAATGACTGATATGTTCCACCTTAAAGCGATTGAAATTATATCAAAATCCTTACGTGGCGCAGTTGCAAACACCAAAGAAGGTAGAGAAGGCATGGCGCTTGGTCAATACGTTGCAGGTATGGGCTTTAGTAACGTAGGTTTAGGTATAGTACACTCTATGGCGCACGGCTTAGGCGCGCTTTACGATACCCCGCACGGCATCGCTAACGCAATATTACTTCCGACTATTATGGAATACAATGCTGAAGCAACTGGGGATAAGTATCGCGAAATTGCAAGGGCTATGGGCGTTAAGGGCGTTGACGATATGACGCAGGACGAATACAGAAAAGCCGCCGTAGACGCAGTTAAACAGTTATCTATCGACGTAGGCATCCCACAAGACTTAAAAGGCATATTAAAAGACGAAGACGTAGACTTTTTAAGCCAATCTGCTATGGACGACGCTTGCCGTCCCGGTAACCCCAAAGACCCCACGCTTGAAGACATTAAAGCGCTTTACAGAAAACTTATTTAATAACGGTTTAATAAAAAACGCCACCCTACGGGGTGGCTATTTTTTTGTTTTTATTATTTTTACGCCTTATAATAAACGTTATTTTTTATCGAAAAGGCTTTTGTTTGCAACGAACCACTCCGTCGCTTTTTTAATGGAGTCCTCAGCCGATAAAAAGTTAATACCCAAAGCGTCGGACACTTTTTTGTTTGAATAATTATGTGGGTCTGAAAGGGCTTTAAGGGTAATTTTGTTTAAAATTTTAACGAACGGTATCGCCATTTTTGCAACGAAGGTCGGTAAAATTATAGGTTTAGCGTTACGGTTTATAACTTTGTTTATATAGCCGTAAAATTGTTTGATATCGACGGATTCACCCGATAAAATAAAGCCGTCCCTAATAGAAGAATTTGCCAACTTATAAATTGCTTTAACAACGTCAGAAACGGCAACGAAGTTGTACCCACCCTTTAAGCCGATTTCCGCTTTATTAGAAATAACGTTTAAGATTACCCTACCCACCGCAGAAGGCTTAAAATCGTTTTCGCCAATGACGGCAGAGGGCAAAACGAAAGCACCGTTAAAATCGGGATTACGGCTTATTACGTCTTTTACGTACCCCGTTGCAAGGGCTTTTGTCTTGGCGTAGCCACCGATTAAATTATCTATTGGATAACTATCAGGCTCGGTTATTAAAACGTCGCTAGGTTTATAAATGCCGTCTACACTGCCTGCGTAAACGTATTTTTTTACGTTAAGCTTTAAGCATACGTCGGTGATAGTTTTTGCGCCTAGATAATTTACGCTATAAAGTAAATCCTGCTTTTTATCGGTTAAATCTATAACACCCGCTAAATGCACTACGATATCGTCAGACGTAATGAAGGAAGATAAAAAATCTTCACTTAAAATATCACATAAAACTTGCGTACAGTTTGTGCCGTCGAGTTCTACCCCGATTTTGCGCCTTGTAAGCACAACGACTTTAGCAGTTGGTTCTACCTTATTAATATACCTAACCAAATTATTGCCTATATGCCCTGAAGCGCCTGTAATAATATACCGCATACGTCCCCCCCTTTTTTACTATTTTACCATTGTAACAATATAATGTCAATACCCACCCCACTAACGGGGTAAAAAAAATAAGACGCCACCAAAAGGTAGCGTCTTTAGTTTTAGTTTAATTAAGCTTTATGCTTAATAGTATTAGTTAATGCCAAGTTCGGTAAGTCTGGTTGCTACGTCAGCACCGTCGTAAACTTTGATGTTTTCCCACTTTAACGTACCGGTACAATCGTCAATCTTAGTCATAACGTGTGTCACGGTCGGCTTTTCGCTAGTGTGAACTAAATTAACGCTACCCTCTTTATCAATAACGTAATACTTAATCTCATTACCGGAGGTAACAACAACTACTTTAACGGTAAGTAAAGAACCGTTCATATTAGCGTTATCAGCGTTTGCGGTATATTGACTATCGCTTGCATCTTGTTTACGTAACCAGATTACGCTTGATTTCCAACAACCTTGGTTGAAGTAAGTATAGAAACCGTCAACTGACAACTTATCGCCACCACGATAGAATAAACCACTAAATACTTGACAAGAAGTATCCATAGTAAGGTTGTATTCGACAATGTTTGCTTGGTTAAAGTCAACGCTTTCAGCAAAGTAGAAGTACTGTCTGATAAACTGAGTACCACCAGGAGCAACGATTGATGCGCCGTTAGTACCATCAGTACCGTCGTTAGTTATATAAGAGCTATAATCACCGTAGTGAGTAATTACTTTACGTAATAATACTACGTCTAACTCACTAGAAGTGGAGTCATCAATAACTAAGGTGTACGGAGCGTGGTAATCAACAACAACTTGATAACTGCCAACCGGTAAGGTTGCGTTAATCTTACCATCGGTAACGTTAAGCGTGATAGCGGAATCTTCACCAACTAATTTAACTGCAGTACCGTTTGCTAAAGCAGAAGCGCTAGCGTAAGCAAACTTGTGGCTTAAGGAAAGCGCTACGGATTTAGTTATAATTTCAGTATCAGTAGTGATAACTTCGATAGTAACGGGGTCAAGAGATTGATACTTTAAAGCAACGTAAGCTTTGTCGTCTTCGTAAGAGATCGCTTGAACTACGCCGTTAACCTTAATAGACTTTAAGTAATTACCAGCAGTAGGTGTTACGTAAATCTTAACGTCTAATGCAAAAGGTATAGCATTTAAAGTATCGCCCTTAGCGTTTTTAATAACTACGTCAGCGGTTTCAGCATTGATAATGGTATCAACCGCAGCAGCCCTTAATACCTTGAAGTTAGAAATCTTCCAGTTACCAGGTGCTGGGTTATCGGTTTCGAAATGCCAATGGAAGGAAGCAAAGTCGCCAAACGATGCGCCATCATTGCCGCTGGAAGAACGAACACCTTTTATCGCGGTAATATAAGTACCGTCTGCAAAGTAAACTTCGATAACGCCGTTAGTTAATACGAGACATAAATTTGCCGTGTAAGACTCTACGTCATTAGCAATAGCGTAAACTGTTTTGGCAGCAACGTCTTTAAGATTGAGTGTGCCGTTCCATTGTGAAAGTTGTAAGCAGATAGAGTTACCGTTGTTATCAAATACTTGAATTTCTGGGTAGTGGTTAGCGCCTTGTTTTACTTTACCAGTATAGGTAAAACTAATAACGTCGCCTTCAGCAATCCTGTCATCAATAAAGTATAACTTATTTACACTTTGATAAGAAGTAAACCAGTAACCTTCAGCAGTATTGAAGCCGTAGTCAAACTTATCGGTTTCAATGAAGATATTTTCAGCAATTAAGATATTATCGGTAGTAAGCGCGCCGTCTGCTACCACAAAGGTAGATTTAAGGTAGCCGTCAACTTCGATAATGTATGAACCGTCAACGAGTTCGAGAGTTGCATTACCATCAGCATCGGTTGTACCAAAAGCAGTTAAAACGCCACTTACCTTGAAATCTTTATTAGCTAAAGCGAAAAGATTATCTTTAATATCGGTAATCTTAATAGATAAGTCAACTTCTACAGGGTTAACGTTAGCGGTAGTAACTGCAACGTCGTACGCAGGAATATTGCCGTTGTGTCTGAACTCAGCAACGATAGTGCCGTCAGCATTTACAACGTAATCAACGTCTTCGTTATTGATTTTAACCGAAGTAACGACGTTTTTACCTTCTGTTGCTTCATTAGGTGTAACGGTAACCGTGATAAGATCACCTAAAGATGCTTGAGGCTTGTTAAATTCTACAGAACTTTCACCAGTGGAAGAAACCGTTAAAGGTGCTTTTGCAATTTGATTTGCAAATACGCCGTCGTAAACTTTGAAGTTTTTATATGCGTAGTAAGTTTCGTTTTCAACGGATTCTAAATAGTAACCAGTGATTTTGCCAGCTGCAACGTTGGTAAATAATAACTCGTAACCGTCGGTAGTCTTTAAGAAACACGTAGCCGTGTTGTCTTCGATAACGTAAACGATATGTACCCTTGCAATACCGTCGGGATCACCAGGAACTCTCGTAACGATCGTTTCCTTTTGTTTAAGATCGATATAGTTAGCACCAACCCAAGCAACTTGGTTGTTATAGAAGGTATCAGCAGTGGTTAACCATCTAAGGAAGGTACAAGTCTTTTGACCTAATTCTACTTCGTAATCGTATTCAACTACTACTTTACCATTAAAGTCAACGCTAGAGTTAGAACCGAAACCGTTGAGCATACGGAGAGTGCTGCTAGGCGTACCGATAATGGTAACGCCATCGGTAGAATCAAGACCAGAAATAGTTGCGCCTTTACCATCAGCAGAAATACCAATCTTAGTGAAGGTTAAATCGTACGCTACGTTATCTGCAGAGTTTACCGTAACCGTACCACCCGTGTAACCGTCCATTGAATAAGCATATTCGCCATCGGGAACGTAAACGGTAGCCACGCCGTCGTCATCAGTAAGACCAACGAATACTTCGCCAGCCTCATTAGTGAGCGCAAATGATATATTTTTGCCAAGATTTACCTTTTCGGTATAAACGTAACCGCCTACAACGTTAAAGTCAACGGGGTTACCTATAGCAGGTTTAAATTCTACGTCGATGTATAATACCCTTTCACTTGCAGGAGCCATTGAGTAGTATAAAGAGTTAACTTTTTTACCATTGATAACGAGTGATTTTAATACGTAACCATCATCAGGGGTAATTACTACTGCGCCACCTTCTTTAAATGTACCCGATACTTCAACAGTACCGTTTACAACTTCTTCACCGTCGTTGATAACGGATAAGATATCGCCGTCTTCATTATAGAAACCAAATTCGGTAAGAGTATACCAGGACGAAGGATTAGTCCAAGAGTAAATTTTATTTTCTTTGGTTTGACGCATAGAAACCCAAGCGTCACGAGGACCGTTAAAGGTTGAGCAATAAAGGAACGCTACGTCCATATTGATATGAGAGGGCTTTTGGTTAGAATTGTAACCGAAAACGCTCCAAGGGATCATCCACTCGATAACGTAACCAGTACTGTTAGGATCGTTTAACGGAGCACCTAAAACAGTGCCTTCTACTTCAAGATATGCGTTTGCAGTACGGTAACCGTTATGACCGCCAAAACTATGCCATAAGTGGGTTTGGTAAATGCCGTTAGGCATAATTTCCATCTGCCAAGCCTTACCCATAACGTCGGTAGTGCCACCAGGGGCAACGTAAATTTCGATACCGGAGTTTTCCGTCATACTCCTATTAATGTTGTAATAAACGGGAGTACCTTCTACTTGAATAGCGAAAACCGCGCCTTCGTTAGAGAAGGTTGAACACCAAATAACGTCGTGGTCAACACCACCGAGGCTAATTTCAGTTTCGTAAACGTTATAGTTATCCCACTCGCCATCAGACATTACACCGTCAAGCGTGATGCCGTTGTATACATTAAAGTCAGGATCACGGGATTCGTCATGGTATTGATCGGGATAGATAGGTGTTGTGGGTGTGGGGGGTGTACCACCACCGCCGCCGCCATCGTTGTTTTTGTTATTGCAAGCCATAACGCCGATAGCTGAAACTACTACTAAAAGTGCAAGAAGTAAAACTTTAAATAATTTTTTCATATTAATTTACCTCCTTACGCATTTTTAGGTACGCCTAAAATGTAAATTTCAGGTATACGAACGGGATCTGCATACGGTGCTTTTACCGTAACACGAACTTCTTTACATTTAACTTCTTCAAACACAGCGTTTGCGCTAGTTGCGGGACGCATGTTGCCTGCATCAACTTGTTCACCCATATCCCAGTCGTATTTTAAGTTTTCAATAATAAATACGCCGTCAATGCCGTCTTTTAATACGTCCATTTCGATCTTAGCAACATCGTTAAAGGTGTATTCCCAAACACTGTTTTGATATACCATTATTGCAGCGATATCACGGTATTCACCAAAGTTGAATACTAAAGTAAGTTCGCTACCATTAAACTCGAAATCTTTTACGAAAGGACCGATTAAGTCGCCAGACGGGTGAACCCTAATAAGACCATCGTTTAATAAACTTAAATCGTTATAAGTTGCATTGCCTATAGCGGAAACGGTTGCTTCGTCAGAGATGATATCGTACTTAGTTTGACCTGTGCCGTAAACGATAGGTTGTATCGTGTTAGAAGGACCGTTAGTGTACATAACTGGTAAACCGTTTTCGTTAAGTACCCATTGTACCCTATCGATAGCAGGACCACGGTTGTGGTAGTTACCTTTGGGGTCTAATTGACGGTGGTAGTTAATGATAAGTTCATCACCAACGGTTACGAAAGAGTGGTGACCAACACCGCTCATAACGTCGCTGGTTCTACCAAGGTCAACGGTAAGCATTGCGCCGCCTTCTTCATAAGTTAACTTTCTGAACGGACCCATCGGGCTATAACCTACTACTAAGTTAGAAGCGTAAGTGTTAACGCCGTAGTTACCTGCGGAGAAGGATAAGTAGTAAAGACCACAATCAGCATTATAGTACATATGTGGGCCTTCGTTAATTTTACTTGCACAAGTATCGGAGTTTACAAAATCCCAAGTAAAGGGGTTTTCGGTTGCGCCTTTAACTTCGTCAACTTTAATTTTATAAGGAGTATTGTCGAAGTTTTTAGCTTGTTCGTAATAATCGTCACACGCTGCTTGAGAAACGAAAGATAAGTGTGGACGAACGATCATATTTACGGAAGAATAATCAACTTGTGACCAGTCCCTATCAATCATCTTAACAACGTAAATAGTTTGACCTGCATAAATAGTGCCTTTTTCATCTTGATATGAAGTTATAGGACCACTTTGACCACGTGAGAAATACATATAATATTCACCAGTTTGTGGATCTACAAAGGGGTTAGCGTCAAGGTTAACCATACCCGAATGAGAGTCGTTTGCGGGCATATGTTTTGCGTTAGGATAAATATAGGTTGCATTATCAACTTGGTCGGGATCAACGATATTGCCATCGGGATCTACCCAGTTGCCTGCTTTATCCTTGTTTTTGAATTGGAAATCAAGCGATGCACGAACTGCGGGAACGTTAAACCAAATATCGTCGTTGGTAACTTCATTATTACGTCTGCCGTGTTCGGGAACTTCAGCTAAATCTTTATCTTTATAAGTGGTATATTTTTGATAACCTTCAGCAGTGCCGTAGTTAACGCCGGCAATAGTTGCGCCCTTTTCTACACCATTCCACATTTGGAAAGGACCACAGGGGCTAGTTGATACTGCTAAACCTAACTCTAAGTTACGAGTTGTATCAGTTTGATAGTAATATTTTTGTGAAGGACCTGCGGTATAGAAAATAAAGTATACGCCAGTACCCTTATCTTCAGGATTTAAGCCGTAAGATGCTCTATCAGCGTTTTTATCCCAAATAACTTCGGGCGCCCAAGTATCTAAGCCTTCCCAACCGTCAAGAGGACATACGTATGCTGCAGCCCTAGGCTTCCAACTAACTAAGTCGTCTGAAACGAAACAGTTGTAAATACCTACGCCTGTTGTACCGTACATAAAAAACTTACCGTAGTTTTCAGGATCGGTTTCGTCCTCACATCTAAAAGTAGCAGGGTCAGCACAAGTGAACCAAGTATCGTTACGATAGAAGATGTCTTTATTATAGACTTCAATGCTTTCGCGCTTGTTGTCTTCATCGTATACGCCGATTTCATCACTGTAATGAACGCCTTCTACAAGTGTTGCGGTGGGTCTGCCATCAGCCGTTACGCCGTGTACGCTTTGATCAGTGCCACCGGTTGCTTGTGAGTAAATGCTTGCGCCAAAGCCACTTACGCCGCTGTTAACTTGACCTTCTTCAGGTTTACAGCCAGTAAGTACTACAGTGAAAAGCATTAACCCTGCAAGAATCATTGTAAATAACTTTCTCATAAATCTCTCCTTGTTATTATTTATATTTAACGCTCCAAAACACGTCCACACAACTTACTCCCAAAAGTTGGCACACGTGCATAAGCGTATAATAACTATTTAATTAACGCGTATAGCGTTTTTGGCGCTGGTTTTTACCCAGAAACCGCCCAGTAATTTTATTTTACAAAAAAAATAGTGCATTTAATTGTAAAATAATTCTTTTTTGGGTTGTAAAATAATCCACATTTGCCTAAAAGTAGTTATATTTGTGCCAAATAGAACCGTTTTTTAGTGGGATACTCCCCTATTGTACAATAATAATATAAATTATAATTTATATTTTGTCAATAGCAAAATTAAAAAAAACAATGTTTATGCAACTTCTAATCACATTATATAATGAAAAAAATGGTAAATCTTGCTATTTTTTAAAAAATAATAGTGATTTTTTAAATTTTATACATTTTAAGAAAATTTTTATGCAAAAAGGCAACTTTACAGTTTATACAATTAGTATACCCCCCCCCCAATAATTTTTGTCAAGTGGTTTTAAAACTATTTTAATCCATTATTAAATTGTAGCCCACTGCGTTTATTATGGTGGGGGGGGGGTGCGAAAGGCGTTGCATTACTAAAAATGACTAATTACTTTCTATGATAGGGGATTCTCACGCAAACGAAGTTTACTTAGGATGCCACCATTTGTTTACGTCATTGTGAGGAGCGTCAGCGACGTGACAATCTCCCTTTTTGTAATTTTCTAAGGTAGGAGATTCTCACGTAGGACAAAAGTCCTACTCAGAATGACAAGAGAGTACAGGGGATTCTTACGAAAGCCAAAAGGCTTTCTCAGAATGACAATAAAAATAATCCTGCCATTGTGAAAAGTAACAACGAGCGTAACAATCCCCTGTATAATTTTCTAATGTAGGGGATTCTCACGCAAAACAGAAGTTTTGCTCGGAATGACAATTGTGTTGCTGTCATTGTGAGCGTAAGCGTGACAATCCCCCGTTTTGTAATTTTCTAAGGTAGGGGATTCTCACGCAAAACAGAAGTTTTGCTCAGAATGACATATTATTTTTTGTCATTGTGAGAAGTAACAACGAGAGTGCCTCCCCCACGTATCTACCCGTAATTGTGAGAAGTAACAACGAGCGTGACAATCCCCTTTTGTTAATACTAAAAAATCATGCAAAAAAAGACGCCACCAAAAAAGTAGCGTCTTAATTTTATTTAATTAAGCGTGTTGCGCTTTATTTAGTTAATACCAAGTTCGGTAAGTTTTACGGTAGCGTCGTTGCCATCGTAAATTTTAACGTTGGTCCACTTACAAGAGCCGGATTCGTGGTCGTCAATCTTGGTCATAACGTGGGTAAAGCTATCGGTAACGGTTTCGGTAAATACCTTATTAATAACGCCCGATTTATTGATAACGTAAAAATCAACCGTAGTGCCGTTAGATACGCATACTACCTTTATAGTAACGCTTGAGCCGTCTGATATACTGTTATCAGCATTGGCTACGTATTGCGTGGTTTTATTATCGTTATGACGTATATTTATGTTAGAACCTGCCCAAGAACCTTGATTAAAGTAAGCGCCAAAGTGCGTGGTGTTTAACTTATCGTTTGAACGGAAGAAAATACCACTAAATATTTTAGCGTCGTTAGATAAGGTAAAGTCGTATTCGATAACGGCTAACTTGCTCCAGTCAACGGATTCGCCAAAATAGAAATAGTCTTTAATAAATTTAACTGAAGTATTTGAACCAAAATCAACACTACCACCGTTTGCACCGTTAGTGCCGTCGGTAACGAGTGAACCGTAACTACCGTAGTGCGAAATTACCTGTCTTAATAAGACAACTTCGTTTAAGTTAGCGTAGCCGTTTTCTACCGTGATAGTAGTTGAAGCGTACCCTAGCCCAGAAATGGTAAATACACCGTCGGGGATTTTAATAGAAATTTTACCGTTATTTACAGTACCAGTAAACGTGCCTTCTGTCCCAGAAATGGTAAATTGTGCGCCGTTTGATACCAAAGCGGGGTCTAAATAAGCAAATTTATGCTTAACGGTGAATTCAACAGGATCACTATTAACTTTAATAGTATTTACTACAAAATTATAAGCATCTACACCACCTAAATGGGTAAAGGTGTACGTTACTACGCCGTTAGCATCGGTGCTGTAATCAACAGGATTACCGTTAAGGGTTACACCGGTTATCATAACGGAAGTATCACCTTCGTTAGGGGATGCTGTAAAGGTAATAGTATCGCCAAAGCTTACGTTTTCTTTACTTATAGCAATAGTTACGTCAGGGTTTTCGGTTGCGGATACTATCGCTTTACTATAATTTTCCGCATAAACGCCGTCGTAAACTTTTATGTTTTTATAGTAATACGTACCTCTATTTTCAACAGACTCAAAACTAAAGCCAGTTACCTTGCCACCTGCAACGTTTGTGAATAAATGCTCGTATACGTCCCCCGTCTTTAAGTAACAAGCAACTTTATTATCTTCTACAACGTAAATAATATTTGCTTCGATAATGCCTGTGCCTAAAACTTCCTTAACGGACTTCTCATCTTCTTTTAAGATAAGTTTATTTGATTGCCAAGCAACTTGGTTATTATAGAAGGTATTTGCTAAAGACGACCATCTAATAAAGGTACAAGCAATTGAAGACCCATCTACGCCGTAGACGTAATCTAAAATAACTTTACCACTAAAATCTACGCCCAAACTACCAAAGCCAGATAATAATCTATCGGTATCACTAATTACGCCTGTTAACGTTGCGCCCGAAGCACTTTCGTTATCGGTTAAAGTAGCACCAGTACCAGTGGTTGCTAAAACACCTTTAACAAGCACGATTTCATAAACGTTATCGCCGTTTTGATCGTAATTAAGGGTTAAACTACCACCGTTATAGTTAGGTATAATAACGCTATAATCGCCATCGGGTGCATAAATAATAGCCTTGCCGTCCTCGTCGGTAATACCTGCGTAAATACCGTTATCGCCAACTAAGGTTATAGGAACGTCTGTCCCAACTGGTAATTTTTCCGTATAAGCATAACCAGCCTTAGGCACAAACGTAAAGGGGTTGCCTTCGATAGGCTTAAATTCTACTTCGATATCAAGATGTCTGTCGAATTTTGCCGAAACGCTATAACTTAACGCATTAACTTGTACGCCGTTTACTTTTAACGACTTTAATTGATAACCATTTTCGGGCTTTGCCACGACGGTAGTCCCGTCTTTATAACTACCTAAAACTTCAATAGACCCACCAACGGGGGTTGTATTACCGTTTACAGTATATAACGTAGCGCCGTTTTCGTCAAACACACCGTCTTTAGTGAAAGCGTACCACTCGTAAGGATTAGTCCAAGAGAAACTTTCGCCATGCGTGTTACGTAATGATACCCACGCTTCACGCTTACCAGTGTAAGACGGGCAATACATAACGGCTAAATCCGCATTAACATAAGCGGGGGCTTCATCTAACCCTAAATAGAGCCAAGGAATCATCCACTCTATAGTATAGCCGTTGTTTTGTGGAGAGTTTAATTCGCCGTCAACCGTGCCAACGATATCGATATCACAGTTAGCGCGACGATACGCGCCCTTAATATCGCCGTAAGCCGACCATAAGTGAGAACCATATTCGCCGTTGGGGAAAAGCTCGATTTCCCAAGTTTTGCCGTCTTCTAAATTAGTTTCGCCACGGGGTGCGAGGAAAAGTTCTACACCAGAATTTTCGTAAATAAGACGTTCGGGATTATAGTATGCCGGTGAGCCTAAAACTTTGGCAAAGAATACCACGCCTTCGTCAGAGAAAGTTGAACCCCACTCTACGTAGTGCGATACACCACCGATTTGCATTTCCTCAAACACTAAACTGTCGTATTTGTCCCACTCATTTAAAGAAACTACGCCGTCAACGGTAATACCGTTATAAACGTTGTATTTAGGGTCGCGAGATTCGTTATTGTATAAAGGTGCTTCGATAGGAGTGGGGGGAGTTCCGCCGCCACCACCGCCGCTACCGCCATCGTCGTTTTTGTTTTTGCAAGCCATAAAACCTACGGCTGAAATTGCAACTATAAGGGATAAAAGTAAAACTTTAAATAATCTTTTCATATCTACTTACCCCCTTACGCATTTTTAGGTACGCCCAAAATGTAAATTTCGGGAATATGCACGTCGTAGTCCGAATACGGCTTATTTACCGTAATGCGTACTTCTTTACAATCGACTTCTTCAAACACGGCAACTGCGTTAGAACCTGCGCGCATAAGCTCGTTATTATCCTGCATGCCTAAATCCCAGTTGTAAGCTAAATTTTCGATAATAAGCACGCCTTCAATACCATTGATTTTAGCATCCATTTCGATTTTAGCAATTTCGTTAAAGGTGTAATCCCAATTTAAACTTTGATATACCATTACCGAAACAATCTTGCGATATTCGCTAAAGCTAAACACAAAGGTAATTGAACTATCGGAGAAGGAAAACTCCTTTATAAAAGGTGAAATTCTAGAGTTTGGATGAACGGGTATAACACCGTCTGTAAGTAAACTTAAATCGTTATAGTTTGTGCCACCCTTTGCAGTTAAAACAGCGTCGGTAGAGATGATATCGTACTTAGTTGCGCCAATGCCGTAAATCTTAGGTTGAACGGTATTTGTAGCCCCGTTGGTATACATAACGGGTAATCCGTTGCCGTTTACAGTCCAAACAACCCTATCAATTGTGGGCGCACGAGAGTGAACGTCGCCAGTAGGATTAACTTGGTGGTGATAGCACATAACTAAATCGTCGCCAAGTTGAATCATAGAGTGGTGACCTACGCCACGCATAACTTCGGTAGTAGCGCCATTATCTACAGATAACGCTAAACCGCCTTCTTCACAAGATAATTTTCTGAAAGGTCCTAAAGGTGAGTAACCTACGCAAAGGTTAACCGCGTAAGCGTTTCTTGAATAAGTCCCAGACGAAAGCATAAGATAATACAAACCACACTCTGGGTTATAGATCATATAAGGACCTTCGTTAATTTTGATTTCGTCCTGGTCGGAATCACACGGGGCACAAGTCCAAGGGTTTTCAGTAGCACCCTTGACTTCGTCGACCTTTATATTATAAGGTGTATTATCAAAGTTTTTAGCGTCTTCATAGTAGCCGTCGCAAGCAAGCTCGTTAATAAAGTTAAGTTTGGGGCGCATAACCCTAGTTACGGTAGAATAATCCACCTGACCCCAGTTATTATTAAGCATTTTTACTGCGTAAATCGATTGGAAATCGAACACAGGACCGTATTCGTCAAAAATACGTGAAGTTTGCGTATCTTGCGCAGATCTACTAAAATACATATAGTAATCCCCAGTAACGGGGTCGATAAACGGATGTGAATCTAATAAAACAGCGTTGCCAACACCTTCGTCAAGTTCCATAAATCTAGCTTGTTCGGGTACAAAAGTAGCACCTGCTGTGTTTTGTGGTACTACGTTGCCGTCGGCATCCACCCACTTACCAGCGTTTTCCCTATTATTATATTGGAAGGTCATCGACGCGCGCATTGCAGGGATGTTAAACCAGATATCGTCGCGAGTAACTTCACCATTACGTCTGCCGTGTTCGGGAACTTCAGCTAAATCTTTATCTTTATAAGTGGTATATTTTTGATAATTTTCCGCTTCAGCATAATTAACGCCACCTATTGTTGCGCCCTGCTCTACCCCACTCCACGCAACAAACGGGCCGTAGGGTGAAGTTGATACTGCTAAACCTAAATCTAAATCTCTAACGGTATCAGCCATATAGTAATATTTAGACGACGGGCCTGCGGTATAAAATAAATAATACACACCAGTACCTTTAGCGTTGGGGTCTAAACCACAAAGTTCGCGGTCGGCGTTTTTATCCCAAACAACTTCGGGCGCCCAGCTTTCTTTGCCTTCCCAACCACCCTCGCTATACATATAAGCGGGGTATTTAGGCTTCCAGCTAACTAAATCAAGACTTTCGTAACAGTTAAAAACACCAACGTCAGTCGTGCCGTATAAGTAGTATTTACCGTAATTTTCAGTATCGGTAACGTCCTCGCACCTAAAAACGGCGGGGTCGGCGCACTCGAACCAGTTGTTGTTACGATAAAATACGTCTTTGTTATAAACTTCTACAATCTCGTTACGGGAGCTTTCGTCATAAACACCGATTTCGTTACTGTAATGAACGTCTTCAAGCATAGTAGCGTAAGGCTTGCCGTCTTCCGTTACGCCAGTTACACTTTGACCACTGCCCGTACCTAATGCGTATACTTTGGGTAAAAATGCGTTTGCGTTATCGTCGGTATTACAGCCGGATAACAAAATGGAAAAAAGCATTAAACCCGAAAGTATAAGGGTAAAAAGTTTCCTCATAAAAAACCTCCTTCTTTTACTAAAAGCGCAAAAAATACGCCTTAATATTATAATACACTAAAAAATAATCCATTTCAATGGGTTTTTTGTATATATTACTGTGATTTTTTGTTTTATTTGTAAGACCGTAAAACAGCATATATAACGGTTTAAATTATTATTAATTAAATATATCAATATATACCATATATATAGATTAACTTTTTAGCATTTAAAATTTTACATATAAAAAGCATCCCACTTAAAAGTGAGATGCTTTCTTTTTTAGTTAAAGTTTATACGATAAGCGCGTCAACTTCAGCAGGGATAGTAGTGGAGTAATATACGTCGTGTAAGGTAGATGCGCCGAATTCAGAACATACGCCTAAAATACGGAAATCACCTGTGTACTTATCAAAGTCTACACATAATACCCAGTTATCTGCTTCGTCTTTAATGAAGCCGTAAACTTTACCATTTTTACATGCAACTGCTAAGGTTAAGCCCTTGTCGGGGTTAACTAAGTTGTCTTGTAAAGTGGTGCTGATATTGTAATATTCCCAAGAATTTTGGAAACGAACACGGTAATGCGGGCTAGAACCGTTACCACCGTATTGCGCGTTAGGTCCTAAGTATTGGGTTTCCCAGTTAGCCTTTTCGCCGTTGCCGTTTATAAACCAAATCTTAGTACCACCGATATCGGAAGTTGCTTCTAAAGCATGTGAATTTAAATCGATTTTATCAACAATTCTTGCAGAGAAGAACTTAATATCTTCGTCCTTTAAGTTAACGGCGTCAGTGCTCTTGTTTAAGAATTTAACCGTACCTGAACCGATACCAGAAACATCCATATGAGAACTTTCAACAAAAGGATTATACATTAAGGTAACGTCGCCGTCAAAGCCGTCCGAATCAATCGTAACGGTAGCGGAAACGTAGCCGTTGATAGAAAGTTGATAATCACCTGAAGCAATTTCGGTAAAGGAAATTTTGCCGTCAACTACTGCCTGAGTATAAGTACCCATAGTGCCTTTTACGGTAACAACCGTGCCGTCAGCAATAGGAGCGGGGGTGGTGTAAGCTTTTGCACTAGATACGTTAAACGTAGCAGTCGTCATAACGCTTAAGATAGCAGAAACTTCGATAACGTATTCGTCAATATCCATATTGCTATGGGTAAGTTCAAGTTCTACTGTACCGTCTATATTTGCAGAGAAAGTTACGTCTTGACCGTTAATCTTGACTGCGGAAATTTTATAATTTTCAGCAGGGGTGATAACGATATCAGCGGTTTCGTTAAACTTAATCTTATTTTGTGCGGTTACGGTAGCGTTATCATTATTCTCAACAGTAATGCTTGCGCCATAACTATCAATTAACGCTAAAGCACCTTCACCATCGTAAACCTTAACGCGTTCAAAACCGATATAACCACCGTGGTTTGCCGTACGGAAGTTAATGGATGTGATTTTTTCGTTTTGAGAGAAGGTATCAATATAAACTATTGCGCCGTTAACGTCTTTGTATAAAATGGTTGCATTTGCGCCTTCAACGATAACGATGAAATCTACAACTGCGTAAGTCTTGCCGGAAAGGGTGTTTTTAGGAACGCTCATATTGATAGCAGGATTAGCGTTGTACTTTTTGTAAATTAAGCTTTCGTTATCCCATACGCCGAAGTTACACATAAATTTACTATTAAATTCAACAGGAGCAAACGCCCTAACGTTAAGTTGAATATTTAAGGTATAAGTTAATACAACTGGACCACTAAAATCAACGTGCTCGTTAATATAAAATCTTGCTTCGTCAGCTTCGCCGGCGGGATCACCTAACGCTGCTTGAGAACCATCGTAGTAAACGATTGCACCGTTAATGCTACCGTTATCGTGGAAGAAAGCAGTTTCGGGGATTAAATTACCGTAATCAAGTCTACCGAAAACGTTTCTGATAAGAGTTGCACTATAAGCATCTTCGCCGTCGATTACGATAGTAGCGCTTGCGTAACCTTGTGCGGTTAAGGTGTATTCGCCTTCAGGTATAGTAAGCGTTACCTTGCCGTCTGCGCCAACTACGCCGTAATAATTATCCGTGCCGTCAATTAAAGATACAGCCACGCCTACTAAAGGTTTAGCTTCTTCGTAGCCAAAGCCACCGTTTAACGTGATAGTAACTGTATCACCAGCAACTTCTTTAAAGGTAACGATAATATTAAGAACGGGTGAACTTGCATTGCAAACTAAAGAGTTAACTTCTTGACCGTTTACGATAAGTTTATCAAGCGCGTAACCAGCATCTGGGGTAACCGTTATGGTAGAAGCAGTCATATTACCGGTAACCGTTACGCTACCGCCAACTAAAGCCTCACCATTGTTAACGATATAAGGAACGGTAGTTGCTGCACCAAATATTACGTGGTTTTTAATAATAGAATCGCATTGTGCGTGTATACCTACCTTAAACGGTAAGCTTGTATCAAAACCAGTAACTTTTGAAGAAACGTCGATGGTAATCATCTTAATCATCGTACCCGTGCCGTCGTCAGCGTAAGCGATTGCGGTGTTGCCGTCAACGTATAAACCGATCGGTAAACCCTTATTAGCATCTTTATATAAAGCTACTTGTGCTTCAGAAAGTTGAGCGTTATTCCACCACGGACCAGCGAAACGTAAATACCAATTACCCTGGTTATATTGTGTTTCAACTGAAACTTTCGTACCTTGTGAAGTCCAAAGACCGTTTAAGCAAGTTTCTTCATTAGGATTATTTTCGTAAACTGCTAAATCACTATTGTATATAGATGGAGCAAAGAAGTTTGCTTGATGATATACGGGGTTACCAAACTGACCTACTGCCTGAATATTTACAGGGGCAGCGTAGTTCCACGGATCTTCAGGATTAAATACTTCAACAGTTAAGCCGTCTTCGCCAACAATAAAGCCGGATTCATAACCAGTATATACCCAGTGACCATCGAAGTTAATGTCATCTACCCAGCCATCGGAATCGAAACGATACCAAGATTGCGGGTTATTCCATTGATACGTAGGACGTAAGTTGGATGAAAGTGATACCCAAGCTTCACGCTTGCCGTTATAGGTAGGACAGTATAATACTGCACCGTCCATCATCATTGATTCAGGCGCTTCGGTAAGACCAAAAATTTCCCACGGGATATACGCTTCTAAAACGTAACCGTTGTTTGAAGCATCGTTAGGTATACCATCTACTTGACCGTAACAATCGATAAACGAGTTACAGGATGCATAACCGTCGTGTGAACCGTTACCAAATTGAATCCATTTGGTAGAACCATAAGTACCGTCGTAGAAAAGTTCAATCTGCCAAGCTTTGTTTAACGTGGTAACGGCATCACCTGGAGCGAGGTAAATTTCCATACCAGAGTTGTTGTGCATATCTCTGTCGGGGTTAACGAACGCAGGTGCGCCCAATACCGACCAGTATACGACAAGACCTTTTGAGGTGAACGCCATAGACGTAGTGATGTCGTGGTCAACGCCACCAACCTTTAAGGTGGTTTCGTAGCTATTTAAATGACCCCATTCGTCGTCAGATAAAATACCATCGATGGTGTAGCCGTCGTATACGCCACGAACTTCTTGTTTAACGTTGTTATAATTTTTAATAGTTACGTTGCCACTGTTGTCGCCAGTAACGTTAGGTGTGTAGTCAGGTTTACCTAAAACTACGATATCTGAAATTGCCGTATAACCAGAGTAACCTGCTTCGGCATCGTTAATATTGTTAACGGTAATGCGGATTTCTTTAATAGCGAGTTCGTCAAATACTGCTACTGCGGAAGAACCCGGTAAAATATCGTATGCGTTTGCAAAGGTGTATTTATCCCAATACATTTCAAGATTTTCAATATACGCGGTGAACTCTTTACCGTTCATTTTAGCGTCCATTTCAATCTTAGCGATATTTAAGAAAGAACTATCAGTCAATCTACTGTTATAAATCATAAGACCAGTGATTGCCTTATAGCTATCAAATTTTAAGGTAATAACGTTAGTAGCGTCTTCAAATTCATATTCGTGAAGGTGTGCAGCTACGTCTTCGTTATGGATTCTAACAACACCGTCGTTTAAAGCATCGAGATATCTTTCGGTCGAAGCCGTTGTGGTGATAGTTGCTTCGTCAGCGATGTTATCGTATTCAGTAGCGCCAGTACCATAAATTAACGGTTGAACAGCAGTAGACGGACCGTTAGTATGTAAAACGGTCATACCTTGGTTGTTTTTAACCCATTGTACCCTATCAACTGCAGGACCACGGTTATGTACTGATTGCGCGTAGTTAATGTGTTTGTGGTAAACGTTGATAAGTTCGTCCCCAACCTGAATAAACGAGTGGTGGCCAGGACCAAAAACGTTATCCATAGCTTTACCAACGTCGGTAGAAAGCACTACTGCGCCTTCGTCTAAATCTAACTTACGCCACGGACCAGTAGGTCTATAAGCGGTAAGTTGTACTAAAGAGTATGAAGAATCGGTATAGCCTGCTACGGAAATAGTCATGTAGTATAAACCGGTATCTTCGTTATAAAGAACGAAAGGACCTTCGTTAACGCCTGCTTGAGACATTCTGCACTCTGCTTCTGCCCTTTCAACCACAAGACCTAAGTCGCCTTCTTGATGACCTAAAGGATATAAACTTGCGTCGAAGTTATCAGCGTCGTCTTGGTAAGCTTCAGCAGCGGCGTCAGAGATAACGTTGATAGTACCACGGGTACATCTTACCATCGAAGAATAATCGATTTGAGTCCAGTCGTTATCGAGCATTTTTACTGCGTAAACTTGTTGACCTTGCCAGTAAGGTAAACCGTATTGGTCATAACCACTTCTTGAGCCACCGGAAAGTGAGAAATATAAATACTTTTGACCGTCAATGGGGTCTACGTAAGGATGCGGGTCGATACAAGTAATCCAACCTGCGCCTTCGTCAACTTCCATATAAGCGGCGTTTTCAGGAATATAAGTAGCGTCGGGGGTGTTTTCATCAACGACGTTGCCGTCAGGGTCTACCCAACTACCTGCTTTATCTTTATTTTCAAACTGGAAAGAAAGCGATGCGCGCGCTGCGGAATCGTTAAACCATGGGTCGTCCATAGAGATAACGTCGCCAACACGGCCTTTTGCAGTATCTGAATCGAACGCTGCTTGTAAGTTAGAGTAGCCGTCTTCCGTGCCGTAATCGATACCACCGATTTTAGCGCCTAATTCTTCACCATTATACATAGTGAAAGGACCATAAGGTGAAGTACCTACTGCTAAACCTAAAACACGTTGGTTGTCGGGCATGTAATCTACCCAAGAAGATGCTGAATAGTAGAAAAAGTACACACCTTGACCGATACCGTCGTCTTCTAAACCGTAATCAGCAGGGTCTGCATCTTTATCGTAAGCAACTTCAGGCGCCCAACAGTCGGATTTTTCCCAACCTTCGTTTTGCCATTGATATGCGCCAAATTTACGCTCCCAACTTACTAAGTCGGTACTTTCAAAACAGTTGAATACACCTACGCTAGCAGTCCCGTATAAAAAGAACTTGCCGTAGTTAACTTCATCAGTAACGTCAGTACATTGGAAAGCAAACGGATCGGCACAAGTAAAGGGAACGTTGTTACGATAGAAAAGGTTTTTAGTGTAGTTTGATTGTAACTCTACACCAGTAAGACTATCGATAACGCCTACTTGATCGTAATACGTTTGGTTTTTGATGAGCTGTACGTAATTGCTGTCGCCAGCGCCGCCGTTACCACCACCGTTATTATTGTTGTTGGTGCAGGCGATTACGCTAAAGCACATCATAATTGCGATTAAAATTGTAATTAGCTTTTTCATAACTCCTCCTTTAATATAAACACGTCATTTTAATGACGAAAATTTAACTTAATTTGAAAAACCTACCTATAATACTATAAGTATAAACCTAAAAACAGTAAAAAACAACCCACAAAATCGTATATTTGGTGGAATAATCTTAGGTTATTATCATTTTTGCAAATAATAACGCCTAAAATGGTCAGTAATTTTATATTAACATATAAAAAGTAAAAATTCAAGACCCTTTTTGATTTTTTAATATACAAAATTCTATTAAAATTACCATTTTTTAGCGATTTTTGCTTTTTTACCTCAATAGCACACCTTGCATTTTAATTATAGCAAACTTAAAAAAGTCTTTCAATGCTAAATTTTTACTTTTTTAATATGGTTTTGTAGGGAATTTTTACATTTTCCCTTTTTAGATAAGAGCTTATCGCGTAAGGCATCACCTTGATAAAAATAGCTAATTTATTTCTATGGTAGGAGATTCTCACGAAAGCCAAAAGGCTTTCTCAGAATGACAAGCGTGTTACGTCATTATGAGGAGCGTTAGCGACGTGATAATCCCCCCGTTTTTACCGTCATTATGAGGAGCGATAGCGACGTAATAATCCCCTGTATAATTTTCTAATGTAGGAGATTCTCACGCAAAACAGGTTTTGCTCAGAATGACATATTATTTTTTGTGATAAAGGCAATATAAAACCCCCTGCTTTACCAAAAAACAGGGGGTTTTGTCGTAAAAAACGTACTACGTATTAAATTTTTAACGCATTAGCCTTGGAAGTTACTAATAAGCGTAGCAATATCAGCAGGGATTGAAGTAGAGTAAACTAAATCCTTAATTTGTGCGTGGCCAGCGGCTGCGCATAAACAATCGATATCGCCCCAAACGGCACCTTTGTTTGCATTGGGGTTTACAAATTTTGCGTAAACGACTAAATTACCAGCGCCATCTTCAACAAGACCGTAAGCGTTAGCGCCGTCTATTGCAAGCGCAATCTTTAAGCCGATAGTAGGTGCAGTAAGTTTTGCTTGTAAATCACCACCGATAGCAAAAGCCTTCCAAGTGGCGGTTGACCATCTTAAACGCCATAACGGTGCGCCAGTACCACTCTTATCAGGTCCTAAGTAGTGTGTACCCCAACCGAGTTCGCTACCTACCCTAATGGTAGTGCCGGCATAATCGGCTGTTGCAGATGCTTCCCTAGCTAAGTGGTCGTATACAACCATTGAAACAAACTTAATGCCACTATCTTTAAAGTATAACCAGTTCTTTTCGCTCCAATCAACAAAGTTTACTTTACCTTCGTTAGATAAAGAAATATCTGCGATAGTGTTTTCAACGAAAGGAATATAGTATAAAATAACTTCGCCATCAAAACCGTCTTCGCTAATATCAAAGGTATAGGATTTATAACCATCGATATATAACTTATACGAGCCTGCGGGGATTGCATCAAAAGTAACGATACCACCTGTAACGGGTGCGCTAATTTGAGAACCAGCGTTTTCGATAGTAACTATCGTGTCGTCAGGTAAAACGTCCGCAGAAGAGTTACTCTTTTGTGTTTTTACGCTTATAGTAGCAGTAGTTATAACTGCTTTTATAGCGGTAACTTCAACGTTGTAAGAAGTAACCGTTAAATCGTTATGGGTAAACTTAGCAACAGTATTACCATCAACGAGCGTCATAGAAAGTTCTTGACCATTTACCTTAACAGCTTTTACGATATAACCAACGTCAGGAATAATAGTGATAACGTTTTCTTTTAAATATCTTGCTTCATCTGCTTTAACGGTAACGTTTTCTGCAGAAGATGCCGTAACGGGTGCGGAGAATTTATTATATTCCGTCTGACCAAGGTCGCCTTCAAATACCTTGATATTGCTGATTTCCCACGTGCCACCGTGTACTGCTGAACGGAACGCAATTCTATTAATATCAAAGCCTTTATTGCAAGTGCCAACGTAAACGATATTGCCACTGCTATTTTTATAATAAAGGTCTGCTACTTGACCGTTAATCATAACGGTGAATTCTACCTTAGAGTATTTTACGTCATCTTCAGTAACGATAGTTTCGTCAAGATAGATAGCAGGGTTATTGTTGTAAATTTTAACGAATAAGTTTTCGTTATTCCAAGTACCGATATTAAAGTAATTTAAATCGTCGGTGGAATCGCCATAGAACTGAATACCTACTAAGTTTTTACAATTTAATTGTAACTTATAGTTAAACGTAACTACGACAGGACCGCTAAAGTCCATATACGGCGTCATGTAAAGGCGGGTTTCTTTAGAACTGTTTTCACCCGATAAGCCAGGTGCGCCGTCGTATTTGATGTTACCGCCGTCGATTGCTGAACTAGACGCGATAATTTGATTATCGTTTACGTTGATGAATTCAACGAAAGATTTTTTAAGCAAGTTAATATCGTATGACGTTTTATCGTCAATAGTTACAGTAATAGGCTCTAAATAAGTGCCGTATACTGTGTAACTGCCCTTAGGTAAAGTAATATTAGCGCACCCGTTACTATCCGTTACGGTGAAATACTTGTTTTCGCCATCGTCAAAAGTAACCGAGTTATCAGCGTAAACGCTGTAGCCAGTATAACCAAAACCATATTGAACGTTTAAATTTACTGCAACGCCGTCAACTTGTTTGAAAGTAACTAAAATATCTAACATCGGAGCTGCCATTACACCTGCTTGATAAATTAAACCATCTACTGCTTGACCGTTTACGGTAAAGGTATCAAGCGCGTAACCAGCGTCGGGTACTACTACTGCTTTAGCATTTTTGCCAATACCCGTTACGACTACTTTACCACCGATTAAATCTTCACCACCGTTTACAACGTATGGGATGGTTTTAACGTCGTTAAATGAAAGATAATCTTTAATAACGCTATCACAGTTTGCGCCAATACCAAGTTTAATTGCAGCGGTCGGGTCGTAACCAGCATCGTTTAAATCTACCGTGATGCACGGTGTCATAACGCCGTTGCCGTCGTCTACGTAGAAGGTTGCTTTACTGCCTTCAACCATAAGACCGATAGTTAAGCCCTTTTCGCCGTCCCTTAAAAGATTTGCTTGTGTTTCAGTTAAAACTACACGTTTCCACCAAGGTGAACCGAATCTTACCGCCCAGTCGCCGTAAACGTAAACTAAGTCAACGGTGATTCTGCAACCACGCTCGTACATCAACGCGCTGGTTTGGGACTCGTATTGTTCGTCTTTATCGTATTTTTCAAGTTCAGGGAAAGCAACCGACGGAGCAAAGAATTTTGCTTGTTGATACGTGTTGCCGTTAAACGTGCCATTTTGCATTACGAAAAGCGTTGCGTGGTTCCAACGGTCAGTTTTGCTATCGATAGTGATATCGACGCCGTTCTCACCTACGATGAACGCATCTTGGTATTTACTTACACGCCATAAGCCGTAGTTGGCTTCTTCGTCATAATAACCGTCTTCGTTAAATCTAAACCACGTTTGTGGTAATAACCAACCGTAATCGTCGTGGAAAGTTTTAGCAAGTGATACCCAGTCTGAACGCTTACCAACGTACTCGGTGGTATACATTACGCAGGCATCCATCATTATAGTTGCTGGCTTTTCGTCAAAGCCTAATAAATCCCACGGAATATACGCTTCTAAATAATAAGTATCAGCTTCGGAATCGTTCATAATGCCGTCAACGACGGTGTCTAAATCAATTTCTAAGTTGCAAGTAACGTAACCGTTATTGTTATCGCCAAACGTGATGTATTTTTGTGATGCATATACCCCACCTGCCGATAACTGAATACCCCAGCCACCGTTTCTTGCATTACCTAATTTACCGTCGGTAATATAAAGCTCGATACCAGAGTTATCAAAGATAGATCTGTAGAAATTGTAGTATACGGGTGCGCCTTCTACCTTAAAGTATACCGCTACGCCCTTCTCTAAAAGTTTTGCTGAAGTAGTTACAGTATGCTTAACGCCACCGGGATAAACCTCCTTGGTAAGCGGAATTATATCGCCCCACTCATCGGAATCTATAATACCGTCAACGGTAACGCTTTCGTAAGTAACGTATTGCTTTTCGTTTGCATGGGGGAATTCAGCAATATCTATATTTTTGCTACCATCACCTTGTACGTCGGGGGTGTAATCAGGTTTACCTAAAACCATAATTTCAGATAAAGCAACCTTACCAGAGAAACCTAAGTCGACGTCGTTAGTGTTATTGATGGTGATACGGATTTCTTTTACGGCAAGTTCGTCAAATACGGCAACTGCGGGCGCGCCCGGATTAAGTTTGCCACCAATAGCGAACTCATACTTTTCCCAATAGAATTGTAAATTATTGATAACTGCCGTGAACTCTTTACCGTTCATTTTAGCATCCATTTCTATCTTGGCGATTTCATAAAAAGCCTTATCGTAAAATCTACTGTTGTATATAAGGATGGAAGTGATTGCTTTATAGTTATCAAATTTTAAAGTGATTACGTCTTTAGCATCAGCGAACTCGTACTCGCTTAAATATGGGTGTAACGAGTTATCGTGTACCGGAATAACGCCGTCAGTTAAGTTAGATACTGAAGTTTTATCGGTTGCAGTTGAAGTAACGATAGCTTCGTCGGCGATATTATCGTATTCGGTAGCGCCTGTACCATAAATTAAAGGTTGAACGGTATTTGTAGGACCATTAGTATGCATTACGTAAATACCGGTGTTGTTTTTAACAAATACTACCCTATCGGTAGCAGGACCACGTTGTAAATCACTAACCTTAATGTCTAAGTGTTTGTGGTAAACGTTGATAAGTTCGTCCCCAACCTTAATAAAGGAGTTATGACCAGGACCAGTTACCATATCAGTTGTTTGACCATAGTTAGTGGTAAGCACTAAACCGCCTTCTTCAAGCGCAAGTTTACGCCACGGACCCATGGGATGATATGCGATAGATTGACAGAGTGAATACGTACCGTCTTGGTAACTACCGATAGATACTACCGAGTAGTACAAACCCGTGTCTTCGTTATAGTAAACGAACGGACCTTCGTTACAGTCGTAATCGTTCATATAAGTTTCAGCGGTGTTTTCACCCATCACTAAAGTGTTAAGATTTAATTCCTTTTGACCAAGGGGATATAAAGAAGGATCAAAAGCGTTAGCTTGTTCTACGTAGTCGGCAACTGCGTCTTCACAAACAAAGTTTACTAAACCACGTGATATTTGCGTTAAGGAAGAATAATCAATCTGCGTCCAGTCGTTATTAAGCATCTTTACGGCAAACGCACTTTGTGCTTGTTGCGTACCAAAGCCGTCTGGATCGATAAACGCACTAGCTTCCGAACGAAGTGCAAAATATAAATATCTATCACCAGTTTTAGGATCAACAAAGGGGGACGGGTCTAAAACTCTAATAGGACCTTGACCTTTGTCGTATAATAAATACTTAGCAGTTTCAGGAATAAAGGTAGCGTCTACAGTAGACTCGTCAACGATATTACCGTCGGGGTCTACCCAGTTGCCTGCTTTATCTCTATTTTCAAACTGGAAGGTTAAAGATGCGCGGATTGCGGAAACGTTCCACCATGCGTCGTCGTTAGTAATGGTATCGCCAACACGACCACGGTAAGTGAAGTCTTCACCGTCATGCTCTTTACGATGGTTGTTATAATTTTCTTCTAAAGAATAATCTACACCACCGATTTTAGCGCCTAATTCTTCACCATTATACATAGTGAAAGGGCCATAGGGTGAAGTACCCACTGCTAAACCTAACTGGAAGCAATATGATGGTAAAAAGTCTTGATGCGACGATGCCGAGTAATAGAAAAAGTAAACACCCGTACCCATACCATCGTCTACTAAACCATAGTCAGCAGGGTCAGCGTCTTTATCATAGATAAGTTCCGGCGCCCAACAATCGGCTTTTTCCCAACCACCGTTAGGCCATACGTACGCGCCAGCTTTTGGCGACCAACTAGTTAAATCGTCCGAAACGAAACAGTTGAAAATACCAACACCCGTAGTACCGTATAAAAAGAATTTACCGAAGTTTTCAGTATCGGTTTCGTCAGTACATTGGAAAACAAAGGTATCCGCACAGATAAAGTCTACGTCGTTACGATAAAAAAGCTTATCCGTAAAGTTGTTATATTCTTCACCAGTAGAAGAATCGATTTCGCCAACCTCATCAAAATACGTTTTATCCTTGATAAGTTCAACCGTAGTAGGGGTATTAGTGTTTCCACCACCACCGGTAGTACCACCGTCGCCCTTAGGCTTTTGACACGCTAAGGCAAAACACGGCAATATCATAGCTAAAGCCAATAGTAAAGGTATAAATCTTTTCATGTTACCCTCCTTTTTATAAATGAGTTTAAGGAATTTACCCTATTTTATAAGTTAAACCCTGTTGATTTTGCGGTAGATTTAATAAAAAAACCGCACTCTTCATTAAAAAATATAACATATTTAAAGCAAATTTTCAATAACAATTTTGTCTTAAACTATAACAAAATTGCTTTTTAGTTTTGCTTTAAAACTGCTTTTTATTACAATTTTTAATTATTACAAATAATTATGCCATATTAAAAAAGTAAAAATATTATCTTCAAAAATAACGTTTTTAACGGAAAAAATACTAAACTTTTTAGATCTTTTTAGATAAAATACAATAAAATTTCACGTTTTTTTAAAGATTACAACTAAAATAAGTTACTTTTAAAAAACAGTTGACATAAAATAACGTGTGTGCTAAACTTTTAATATCGATAGAGGCGCGATTGATAAGAGTATTACGTTAGTTACACGGTATTGCTTACGTAAGAACGTTAAAATCGCCGAAATGCGTACCCCGTCCGTAAGGGCTACGCGTTGGGGCAAGGCATAATATGCTTTGGACTGTCACTATGTTTAGTGGGGTGCTATCAAAAGTCGCTTTTAGTTGCGGTTTTGGGCTTCCCCAACCGCATTTTTTTATGAAAAAAGGAGTTTTCGTTATGCAAAAAAAGAGAATTTTTACTGGTATCGCAACGGCATTAGTTACACCTTTTAAAAATGGTGAAGTTGATTACGATTCTTTTGGTAAATTTATCGATTGGCAAATTGCTGAAGGTATCGACGCATTAGTTGTTGCCGGCACTACGGGTGAAGGCTCTACCCTTACCGATGACGAGCACGTTAAGGTTATCGAATACACCGTTGATAGGGCTTGTGGTAAAGTACCTGTTATTGCAGGTACTGGTAGTAACGACACTTCGTACGCAATAAACCTTACTAAAACGGCTTGCAAAGCTGGTGTGGACGGCGTATTAGTGGTTTCGCCCTATTATAATAAGGCTACGCAAAAAGGCTTAAAGGAAATGTACGAACTTATCGCTGATAAGAGTGATAAACCCGTTATTTTATACAACGTTCCGTCAAGAACGGGCGTTAATATCGAGCCTTCTACCTATAAAGCGCTTGCTGAACACGAAAATATCGTTGCTATTAAAGAGGCAAACGGCAATATTAGCAAAATAGTTGAAACTATGAGCTACGTACACGGAAAACTCGACTTATACTCTGGCAACGACGACCAAATAGTACCACTTATGTCGCTTGGCGGTGTGGGCGCAATTTCGGTTTTATCTAATATTTTACCTAGAAAGACTTGTGAGATTTGCAAAAAGTACTTTGCCGGCGATATTGAAGGCGCTTGTAAACTTCAGTATGAATTACACGCTTTAACCGATTCACTCTTTTCGGAAGTTAACCCTATACCGGTTAAAAGCGCAGTAGCGCATATGGGTTTTTGTGAAAACAGTTTACGTCTTCCCTTGACTACTATGGACGAGGGAAAGGAAAAAATTATGCTTGACTTAATGAGAAAGCAAGGTTTGGACGTTTAAGGGGGACAAATGAAGGTTATTATACACGGCGCATCAGGCAGGATGGGCAACGCTGTTTACACGGCATTATGTAAGGAAAACGACGTAACGGGTATCGCTTTTGTTGACAAATTTATGCCAGATTACCCTTTAGGTTTACCCCAAAAGGTTACCGAAACCGCGTTGGAATTAACCCTTTTAAAAGAGGACTACGACGTTTTAGTGGACTTTTCTAACCACGTAACGACGTTACCGGTAACAAACTTCGCGATAGATAAAAAAATACCCACCGTAATTTGTACGACTGGGCAGACGGAAGACGAACTTACTTTAATAAAACAAGCAAGTAAAAAAACGGCAATATTTTACTCTGGCAATATGTCGGTGGGCGTTGCGGTATTAGGGAACGCTGTAAAAAACGCCGTTTTAGCGATGAAGGATGCTGAAATTGAAATTATTGAAACGCATCACGATAAAAAATTAGACGCGCCCAGCGGTACGGCTTTAATGCTTGCTGATTTTGTTAAAGAAGCACGTCCAGAAATGACCGTTTTAACTGGTAGAAACGGTTTTATGAAAAAGCAAAAAGATGAAATAGGTATTTCTTCTATTAGATACGGCTCTATCGTAGGTATACACGAAGTAATTATATCTACCGATACGGAAACTTTATCTTTTAAACACCAAGCGCACACCCGTGCGGTTTTTGCAGACGGCGCAGTTGCAGCAGTTAAATATTTATTTAATAAAAGCGCTGGTTTATACGATATGAAGATGCTTTTAAGCGGAAAATAACGGTATACGTTACCTTCTGTTTTGAAGAATAAGGATTTTTATGTTATTTGATAATTTATCTATAATAGATGGCGAACTTGCATTTAAAAACAAAAAAGCCACCTATCTAACAACTAAATACGGCACGCCACTTATGGCGCTTGATATTGATAAAATTAGGGGCAGGATGCGTGAATACCTTTCCGCTGTAAAAACTTATATTTCGGAAGGTAGTAGCGTTTCGTTTGCAAGTAAAGCGCTATGTTTTACTGGTATTTATAGAATTTGCTCTGAAGAAGGCATGGGTATAGATACGGTATCGTCTGGTGAAATTTACACGGCTTTAAACGCCGGTTTTGACGTTGATAAGGCGTTTTTCCATGGGAATAACAAGACTGACGCTGATATTGAATATGCCATCGATAATAAAATTGGCTACTTTGTTGCAGATAATATTGAAGAGGTTGAAAAAATTGACGCATATGCTTTTAGTAAGGGCGTAAAACAAAAAATACTGCTTCGTATTACACCGGGCATCGACCCACACACCCACTCTGCAATAAATACCGGTAAGGTGGACTCTAAATTTGGTACGCCTATTGAAACGGGTCAGGCGATTGAATTAGTTGGCAAGGTATTAAGTTATAAAAACGTAACTTTATGCGGTTTTCACTCTCATATAGGTTCGCAAATATTTGAAAGTTCACCCTTTATTTTTGCGGGTGAAATTATGCTTAATTTTATTAAAGCGGTAAAAGATACTTTTAACTACGAAGTTAAATTATTAAACCTAGGTGGTGGTTTTGGTGTAAAATACGTAGAAACCGACCCTGAAATTGATTACACTAAGCGCATTAAAGAATTAGGCGATAACCTTAAACGCATAGCAACGGGGTTAAAAATTAACTTGCCCGACGTGATTTTAGAGCCTGGTAGGTCAATTGTTGCAGATAGTGGTATAACCCTTTATACTGCAGGTAGCGTTAAAGAGATTAAAGGTTACAAAAACTACGTTTCTATCGACGGTGGTATGACGGATAACCCAAGATACGCTTTATATCAATCTGCCTACACCGTGCTAAATGCAACTAAAATAGAAAAACCTTGCGATTACGTTTGCACTATAGCAGGACGTTGTTGTGAAAGTGGCGACCTTATACAGGAAAACGTTAAAATGCCAAAACCAACGCGTGGCGATATTATTGCAGTTTTATGTACAGGCGCATATAATTATGCTATGGCGTCTAATTACAATAAAATACCCCGTCCACCCATCGTTGGTATAGAAAACGGCGAGGACAAACTTTTAGTAAGGCGTGAAACTTACGCTGATTTAGTTAGTTTAGACGTTTAAAAATACAAAATAGCGATATACGTTAAGTTTAATTTTAAATTTTTAGCAAAATAAAAATCCCCGAAATACGGGGATTTTTTTATTTAACTAATTAGTCGTTTTTAAGTGAATTGCCTAAAAAAGTACCAAAGCTTGTGGGGGATTTTCTTTTAGGTGCATCTGCTTTTTTTTCACCCTTAAAATCTTTGCCACCCTTACGGTCGAACTTCTTACCACCCTTAAAGTCTTTACCGCCTTTACGGTCAAATCTTTCCTTTTGGGGTTTTTTCTCGTTAGGAACGATAACTACAAAACGATTAGGTTCTTTACCTTCCGACTTAGTTACTACCTTTTCGCTATTAGATAAAGCGGAGTGGATAATTCTTCTTTCGTAAGGACTCATAGGTTCTAAGGTAACGTCCCTACCTAATTTAACAGCCTTTTCTTCTAACCTGTGTGCCAAGTTAATTAAGGTGTCTTCTCTCTTTTCACGATAGCCTTCGCAATTAACTACTACACGGCGATATTCCTTTTTACCTGTGTTTGCGACTGCGCCTGCTAACGTTTGTAAAGAATCTAAAATCTCGCCCCTATAACCGATTAAAGCGGCGGAAGAAGTTGTGATAACTTCGATTTCGATTTGTTCGTCTTCAGAAACTAATTTTGCCTTAGCTTCGATACTTAATTTATTAAATAAACCGTCTAAAAAATTTACAGCCTTTTCGCCGTCGGTATAGTTTTTATTAATTTCTACCTTAGCGGGTTTTTTAATTTTGCCAAATAAACCTTTAACAGGTTCTTCTACAACGGTAATAGTAACGTCGTTTTCAGTTAAACCTAACTGTTTTAAGCCTTCTTCAATGGCTTCTTGAACGGTTTTACCGGTAAATTCCATAATTAACCTCTTCTTACGATATTTATTTCTTCTTTTTTATTTTCTTTATTAAATTTGTAATCTACTATCTTATTGATACAAATGGTAGTTATAAGACTTAAAAGGGTACTGGTTATAATATAAATTGAGAAGGCTGCCGAATACATAAATGCAAACACTGCCATCATGATAGGCATCATCCACATCATCATCTTTTGCGTCATAGCGCCTTGACCGTCAACCGTGCCTAATTCCATCTGGTCTTTTTGGCTGTTTTTATTAACCAACTGCGTTAAAAGTGTACTTATAATAGTAAGCGCTACTAAAATAAAGTAACCGTTGTGTTGCTCGTCAACTAAATCATCTTTTAAGTCTACAACTAATTTATCAAAGTCGTCGCCTTTAACCACGTCTCCCTTGTTTTCAATCATAGGATTATCAAAGGTTACGTCCTTTTTCCAAATATTTTTAACCCAAAGGAAAGATTCCCTTTCGTTATAATAAGTGTCGGCAGCTTTTTCTTCTTGAATTTCTTTTAAGAAAGTCGTGAAGGTGTAATTATCGCCGTAGTTATTTGCTTTACGGTAATCATCAAAAGTTAAACCGTTAGCGGTTAAATTATTATTGAAATCACCTTTAAGTAAATTAGTTTTTGATTCAGCACCTTCAAGAGCAGAATAACCGCCTTTAATAAAAGTTTGACCATCTAAAAGCGCACCCGTCGTATCGGTTGTAGCTGAATATTTAACTACTATATAACCGTTAGTAGTAGTAAAGCTATAGTTTGTAATCGTTACGCCGTCAGCTGTTTTAACGGTTGCCAAACAAATTAAATCAAAAGTAGAACCATTGTTATTAACACCCGTTAAGGTATTAACTGCTTCAATTTTAATATTGTTAGGGTCTGTATCATCTACTGATTTAGTAGTGTTTGTATCAGACCAAAACTTATTTACGTCGATATAAATATCTTCTTGACCGTTTTTAGAAACTACTTTTACGATATCGTCGTCACGCTCGAAACCTTCAACAATAACTTCGTTATAAGAAAGCGCCATATGATAAACGTTTTCTTTATTTTGGAATTCTGAATAATTTTGGAAAGCGTTTAAGACGATAATAAAAATTACTAAAGTAATAATGGTTGGTAAGCAAGAACCAAACATACTGTACCCCTGCTTTTTGTAAAGAGAAGATACTTTTTGCGCGTAAAGTTCTTTATTATCCTTATATTGAACTTGTAATCTTTCAAGTTCTGGACGCATTTCTTTCATCTTTAAAGATGATTTACGCATAGACGCCCTAGAATAATAATCAAAAACTAACGTTATTAATTTAAGCATTAAGGTAAATATAACGATACCTAACGCGATTGAACCCGGCCAAGTTATAATTTTAGCAACTAACCAAGTTAACCCCGAAACTTCGGGTAAATTTCCTATAGATATAAAATTCATACTAATAAACCCACTTTAAATCGCTTTTTTTGTCGGGTACTTTATCAAAGCCACCCTTAGAAAACGGATTACAGCGTAAAATGCGCCACATTCCTAAAAGCACACCTTTAAAAAAACCGTGCTTTAAAATTGCTTCAAGCGTATACTCTGAGCAACTTGGTATAAACCTACAATCGTGACGCGACAGATATTTTTGATAAAATTTAATAAGACGTATACTTATATATTTTAACATTATAATACCTTAATTTTCCTGAAAATATAATTCATATCCCTTTTAAAAAGATCAAGACGGTATTCTTCCTTAACCTTTGGGATAATAACAAAAAAGAAGTTTTGAGTATCTTTCAACTTAAAACTTCTGAAAGATTCTCTTAAAAGTCTTTTAATACGGTTACGTTTTACGCTTTTACCATGTTTTTTACTAACGGCAAAACCCACTTTAAAATCATCTGCAGGTAAATAATATAAAGTAACCGTATCTGAAAAGGCCCTTTGCCCTTTTTTAAAAACTTTTTCGAAATCCTTTTCTTTTTTCAGTCTGTTATCCAAAATTTACCTTCTTTAATTAAGCGGAAAGTTTATGACGACCTTTATTTCTTCTTCTTTTTAAAACGTTTCTACCGCCTTGTGATTTCATCCTTGCTCTGAAACCGTGAACTTTACTTCTTTGTCTTTTTTTCGGTTGATAAGTTCTTTTCATAATTTAATCCTTCCTTTATTTATTTAACTTAAAAGTTAATTTTTATAATAAAACCTTTAATATTTTATTTATTTTTGATAAGTTTGTCAATTATTTTAATATCTTTAAAAAATTAAAGACGTTTTTTTAGCTTATTTTTGAACTTTTTTTGTCTTTTTTTTATTTTTAACCGTTAATCCTTACAGGAACTAATAAATAAGTATAATCCGTATTAATTAATGGTTTCATAACGCAAGGATCAATGGGTGAATTTAAGTTCATTGAAATAAATTCTTCATCAGTAGTTTTAAGATAATCTAATAAATACTTACCGTTAAAAGCAATAATTACGTCTTTACCATCCATATTAATAGCGATATTTTCGTTAACGTAACCGATTTCTGATTTAGAAGAGATATTTAAAAATTCTTCCTTGACGTCAAATCTAATAATATTTAACTTATCGGATTTAGCAACTACGCTAGCCCTTTCAATTGAATTTATTAAAAGTTGCTTATTTATCCTAACGTTAGTTATAAAGTTTGTGGGTAAAATTTGTTTATATTTAATAAATTCCCCTTCAATAAGTCTAGAAATTAATACCGTTGAACCTATTGAAACCATTAAACTATTTTTTTGAACGCTTACTTTTAATAAATCTTCATCTTTTTCTAATAGACGGGTTATTTCGTTAAGAGTCCTTGCCGGCACGATTGCTTTAAAATTACCACTACCCGATAAAACTTCCTTTTCAACAACGCTCATCCTAAAACCATCAAGAGCAACTGCTGTTAAAATACCATCTTCAATTTCAAATAAGCAACCTTTTAAAATAGGTCTACTTTCATCTGTAGCGCAGGCAAAAACAGTCTTTTCGACAATAGATTTAAAGTCGGATTGCTTTAATTCAAAATAATTTTCGTTAATATCTTTATTAATTTTAGGAAACTCTTCCGCAGGGAAAACTTGCATTTTAGAGTTTGAATCAGAATATCTAATAGTTAACTCGTTACCATCTAATTTAGAAAGCTCAACTTGTTCACTTTCCAATTTTTTAACGAAATCGCCAAAAATCCTACCAGTAACAACAGTTTCACCTTCCATTAAAACGTCTGCTTTAATAGTCTTTTCAATAGTGAGTTCAGTATCGGTAGCAGTTAAAACAAGATTGTCCCCAACACATTTAAGATGAATACCTTCTAAAATAGGGTTGGTGGTTTTTGATGAAACCGCTTTTGATACGGTTAATACCGCACTTGATAAATCAAGACCGTTACAGATTAATTTCATACATACTCCTAAATAAACACAAAAATATATAGTAATTATATTATAATATATATATAATAAAAAATCAAATCTTTTGATAAAAAATTTATCAACATTAAAACTATGTTTTTTTATAAAAATATAAAGTAAAAAGCCATCATCCCTTTTAGATTGTAAGTTATTTTTATTTTAAATTAAATATAATATGTAATAATAATATAGACTGTTGAAATTGTTAACAACCATAAAAAAGCGTGAGAAAATCACTCAATTTTAAAGTTGAATAAATATTAATAACAACGTTGATAAGTTAAAATAAATTTTATAAAAAAGTTGATAAGCAAAAAGTAAAAAATTATAAATATCAAAAACTTACAAAATTATCAACAATTAACAATTATGTAGATAACTTTTTCACCTAAATTTGTTAAAAAACTTTATAAATAAAAAAATGTGTGTTATAATAAAGTTATGAAAAATTACTTTATTGAAAAAGGTATTTTAATAGATGATAATCAGGTTAACTTATTTAACCAGTATAAAGATTTATTAAAAGAGTATAATGAAAAATTTAATATTACTGCTATAACCGATGATGAAGAGATTGTAAAAAAACACTTTGTTGATAGTGCTATCGGTGCAAAATACGTTAAAGGTAAACTTATTGATATAGGATCTGGTGGTGGTTTTCCAGCAATTCCTATAAAAATTATAAACCCTGATATAGAAGTAACAATGTTAGAGGCTACTGAAAAAAAATGTATGTTTTTAAACGTTGTTATTGAAAAATTAGGGCTAACGGGTATTACCGTTTTAAATGGACGCGCGGAAGAACTTGCTAAAAATATCAAGTATAGAGAGGCTTTTGATACCTGTACGGCAAGGGCTGTTGCTAGACTTAATACTTTAAGTGAGTATTGTTTACCTTTTGTAAAAAAAGGTGGTAGTTTTGTTGCTTTAAAAGGTGATGCTGAAGAAGAAGTTAAAGAAAGTTTAAATGCTTTTTCAATTTTAGGTGGTAAACTAAAAGACAAAATTAACTATAATTTATTTGAATCAAAAAGATGTATTGTTATAGTTGATAAAATTAAAAATACCCCAGAAAAATACCCCCGTGGCAGGGGTAAAGAGAGAAAATCCCCTTTATGATAGAAGAAAAAGATAAAAGCGTAGCGATAACAGGGCATCGTATATTAGGTAAAAATTTTGATTTTATTAAGTTAAGAGAGGAACTTATATCTTTAATTAATAAAGGAAATAAATTTTTTTATATAGGCATGGCGCTTGGTTTTGATACCGCTTGTTTTAAGACGTTACTTACGTTAAAAAGTGAATATGAAATTTATTTAATTGCTTGTATACCTTGTTTAGGGCAAAGCGATAAGTTTAATAAAAAACAAAAACTAGATTATATTAATATGATAGATTCTGCTGATAAAGTTTATTTTTTACAGCTTGATTACGACGATTATTGTATGAAAAAACGTAATAAATTTATGGTAGATAAAGCTGATAATGTTTTTTGTTACTTAAATAAAAGTTCTGGCGGGACGTATTTTACAGTTAAATATGCTGTTGAAAATAATAAAAACGTTATTTATTTTAAAAATTAAACAAAAGGAAAAAAAACTCTGGCAAATAACCAGAGTTTTTTATTTAGTTAAATCTATTATAAAATGCTTATAAATTTCATCTTCATTTTTAAATATAAAACCGCATTTTGTAAGTAAAAGTTCGCTACGTATGTTAATTTTATAGCATTTTGACGTAATATAGTCTGGTTTAATAACTTCTTTTACATAATTAATTAAAAGAGTTAAAGCTTCCCTGCCGTATCCAAAAGACTGATATTTTTTACTAATCCTAATACCAGTTTCAACCGAATTACAGGTAAAATTATGTAAGACGACTTCACCTATTAAAAAATCATTTAAAGTAACCGCTAAAGAATATTCTTGTTTATTATCTTTTAAACTTTGCTGGAAATTGTAAAAATAGTCTTTTTTAATATTTAAATCTGGTAAGTCTTCTTTATAATTATAACCCCAGTACTTATTTAAATCTTCATCAGTATATAAATCATAATAAGAATCAATATCTTTTTTATTTATGTCTCTTAAAATTAAACGCTCACCCATAATAACAGGGTTTTTTATTTTATTAAATAGTTCCATAATTAAATTAACCCCATAACGGGTGTGTTTTTTTGTTAAATAAAAGGGGTTATAAGCCCCTTTTTTTAATTATTTTTTATCATCAACTACTGCTTTTAAACTTGCAAGTAAACCTGTTACGTTTTGAATTTCACTAGGTACGATAATCTTTGTAGATTGACCGTCAGCAACGTTTTTAAGAGCTTCGTAACCTTTAATAGTTAAATAAGCTGCGTTTGGATTTGCTTCATTAATTAATCTAATTGCTTCTGCATTACCTTCGGCTTCAGCTATTAAAGATTGTTTTTTAGCTTCTGCGCGTAATATCATGGCTTCTTTTTCACCTTCAGCAACTAGGATATTAGCGCGTTTTTCGCCTTCAGCTTTTAAAATTTGTTCACGTCTTTCACGTTCGGCACGCATTTGTTTTTCCATCGCCTGTTGAATATCTCTTGGTGGTAAAATATTTTTTAATTCTACACGGTTAACTTTAATACCCCAAGGATCTGTGGCTTCGTCTAAAATAATACGCATTTTGCTATTTACGGTATCTCTAGAAGTTAAAGTACCGTCAAGTTCTAATTCACCAACTAAGTTTCTTAAAGTGGTAGCAGTAAAATTTTCAATAGCCATTAAAGGTTTTTCTACACCATAAGTGTAAAGTTTAGGGTCGGTTATTTGAAAATATACTACGGTATCAATTTGCATAGTAACGTTATCTTTTGTAATAACTGGTTGGGGGGGAAAATCTGCAACTTTTTCTTTTAAAGAAATAGCTGGTAAAACCTTATCAAAAAACGGTGCAATAAAATGTATACCTGTTTGTAAAGTTTTGTGATATTTACCAAGTCTTTCAACTATAACGGTGGTTGATTGACGTACAACTTTAACGCATGAAATTAAAATTATAAAAAGTATTACGGCGATAATGCCTAAAGCGATATATAAACCCAAAATTTTTACCTCCTTTATATAAAAAATTGATTTTAATACCGTAACGGGGTAAGTTTTAATAAAATTAGTCCTTTATTTTTTCCACAATTAATTTATTACCTGAAATTTCTAAAATTAAAACGTAAGTATCTGAAGGAATATCTTCTTGAGGGTTTTTAGAAACAACACTCCAAATTAAACCGTTTATTTTAGCAGAACCGGGATTATCGTAACTAACTGGTGATATTAATTTAACTTTTTGACCAATAATAGAATCGTGATTTAATTTTGCTGTGTTTTTATTTAAATACTTAGCAAGTTGTTTTCTTAAAGTAAGTATTAAAACCACACTTAAAACGATAAAAACAGTAATTTGTATTATGGGATTAACGTTAACTAACGCAAGTATTATACAAATTATACCAGATGGTACAAACCAAATAGAAATTAAATCAGTTGTAATAAACTCTATAATTATTGCTAATAACGTTATAGCAAGCCATATATAAAACATCATAATATTATTTAACACCTATATTTTGGTATAGTTTCAAGTAAACAGTCGTATTAAAACGTTACCAAAATGATTATTTACGGTTTCTTTCAACAAAGTCTAGTATATCAGAAATTCTATCTAAATCTTCTCTCATATAATAGTCAATGTAAATTCTACCTTTATTATCGTTACCAATTGCGTTAACTTTAGTACCTAAAATGCGTTGCATACGGTTGATGAATTCTTTTAAATCAGCACTTTGTTCGATTTTAGGTCTTTGTTTAACTTTTTCTTCCGGTGGGGTAAAGAAATCTTTAACTTTATTTTCTACGTCACGAACGGACATACCCGTTTTAATAATTTCTTTTGCAAGTTTTACTTGGTCGTTTTCCGGCATAGTGATAATTGCCCTTGCGTGACCAGCAGATAAGTCGTTATTAGCGACTAACTTAATAACTTCCGGCGATAAATTTAAAAGTCTAAGCGTGTTCGCAATTGCAGGACGTGATTTACCTATTCTATCAGCGAGTTCTTCTTGTGTTAAACCGTAATCTTCCATTAAAGATTTCATCGCGGTAGCAGATTCGATAGGGTTTAAATCTTCACGCTGTAAGTTTTCTATTAAAGAAATTTCTTTAATTTGACGTTCGTTATAGTTTTTAACTATAACGGGTACGTTTTTTAAGCCTGCAATACGGCTTGCACGCCATCTTCTTTCACCAGCGATAATCATATAACCATCTTGGTTTTTATTGACGATTATGGGCATAATAACGCCGTGTTTAGATATTGATGAAGCAAGTTCGTTTAAAGCAGTTTCGTCAAAGACCTTTCTAGGCTGGTTAGGGTTTGCGTAAACTGAACCGATAGCAACTTCCGTTACTGATGATGAAATTTCATCACCTTCGTCAAATAAAAGATTTTTACCGTAATCTTCTTCCGCTTCCGAAAAAATTGCCGCAAGTCCACGACCGAGACCTTTCTTTTTCATAATTTTCTCCTTATCTTAGGTTTAACTGTATAAAATATTTTTTATTTAACCCCTTAACGGGGTGTTTTTTTGTGAAAATTTATAAATTATTGATATTTGTTAATATATTATAATTCACCACGTTCTTTTTTATAAAACTCTTCAGAAAAAGCCTTGTAAGCTTTAGCACCGTTACAACGCGTATCGTGCATCATTATCGGAACGCCGTGACTGGGAGCTTCAGCAAGTTTAACGTTACGTGGGATAACAGTGTTATAAAGTTTATTACCAAAGAATTTTTTAATTTCTTCAGCAATTTGCTTTGACATAGTAGCACGGCTATCGTTCATAGTTAAAAGAACGCCTTCGATTTGAAGCGAAGGATTTAAGTGCCTTTTTACAAGTTTAATACTGTTCATAAGTTGGCTTAAACCTTCTAAAGCGTAATACTCGCTTTGGATAGGAATTATAGCCCCGTCTGCCGTTGTTAAAGAGTTTATCGTTAATAAACCTAGCGATGGAGGGCAATCAATTAAAATATAATCGTAATTTTGTTTAACTAAAGAAAGCGCCTTTTTTAAAACCTTTTCACGCTCTTTAGTGTATACGAGTTCTACTTCAGCACCGGCTAAATCGATATCAGACGGGATTATATATAAATTTTCAACTAAAGTTTCAATGGTAGCGCCTTTAGCGTCAACTTCTTCCGTCATAACGTTATAAACGGAATAATCTAACGAACTTTTTATAATACCGAGTCCCGTTGTAGCATTACCTTGAGGGTCCATATCAACGATAAGTATTTTTAGACCCATTTTTGCTAAATATGCTGCTAAGTTGACGCACGTTGTAGTTTTACCTACGCCACCTTTTTGGTTTGCAAAAGCAATTATTTTACCCATTTTAATCATCCTTTTTTGCGCTAAACGCATTTACCGTTATCATAACGGACTTTTAATTTTCGTGCGATAAATTATTATTTATCTGTATTTTCGTTATTTTCTTCAGGTACGGTATCCGCCGTTTCTTCATTTTTGGGTAAATTATTATTAGGTTCTTCATTATTTGAAACGGTTTCAACTGTAGCTTCGTTACCTTCTTTAACTTCGGGGTTATTATCTAAGTTAGGGGCTTTCCTTAAATCTCGTGCAAAAGGATTTTCGGATAAGGCTTCTTCGTTTTTATTCATAAACTCGATAACCTCTTCAGCTGATTTACCTTCCATAATTAAGTTGACTTCTTCGGCATAAATTGTTTGTTTTTCAATTAACACTCTAGCCATTACGTCTAGAAGCGCTCTGTTTTCTGATAAAAGCTTACGAGCCTTTTCTAAAGCTTCGTCAACGATACGTTTTACTTCACTATCGATAAGGGATGCGGTTTTTTCGCTATACGTAACGTGCGAAGCCATATCTCTACCGATAAATACTTCCCCATTAGAACCGTAATTAATTGCACCAACTGCATCGCTCATACCATAATCAACAACCATGTGTTTGGCCATTTCAGTTACCTGACGGATATCACCGTATGCGCCCGTGCTTATATCTTTGATAACAAGCTCTTCAGCAACCCTACCACCTAAAGACATTGTGATAATATCTAAGAATTGATTTTTAGTGTTGTATGAATCATCATTATCAGGTCTCATAGCGGTATAACCACCGGCTTGACCACGTGGAATTATGGTTACCTCGTGAACGGGGTGGCAGTTTTTTAATAATTTTGCTAAAACAGCGTGGCCAGATTCGTGATAAGCGGTAAGGCGTTTGTCTGTTTCGGTAACTAATTTAGACTTTCTAGCAGGACCCATCGTTACTTTGTTGATACCTTCGTATAAGTCTTTGTTGGTGATCGCCTTTCTATTATCACGTGCTGCTAAAATTGCGGCTTCGTTTAATAAGTTTTCTAAGTCAGCGCCAGAAAAACCACCCGTCATACGTGCAACGATCTTTAAGTTAACGTTATTTGCAAGGGGTTTGTTTCTTGCGTGGACTCTTAAAATTGCTTCACGCCCACGTACGTCAGGCATGTTAACGTGGATTTGTCTATCAAATCTGCCAGGACGCATAAGAGCGGGGTCTAAAATATCCGCACGGTTAGTTGCCGCCATAATAATTATGCTATCGTTAGAGTTAAAACCGTCCATTTCAACAAGTAATTGGTTAAGGGTTTGTTCCTTTTCGTCGTTACCACCACCTAAACCAGTACCACGTTGTCTACCAACTGCGTCGATTTCGTCAATAAAAACGATACACGGCATACTTTTTTTAGCAACTTCAAACAAATCTCTAACACGTGAAGCGCCTACACCAACGAACATTTCAACAAAGTCTGAACCAGAAATTGAGAAGAACGGCACACCAGCTTCACCAGCAACGGCTTTAGCAAAAAGCGTTTTACCAGTACCTGGAGGGCCTACCATAAGTACGCCTTTGGGGATTCTTGCGCCTAAATCAGCAAACTTTTTAGGTGCTTTAAGGAAATCTACGATTTCTTTAAGTTCTTCTTTTTCTTCTTCAGCGCCAGCTACGTCTGAAAAACGAATTTTGACGTTTGTACTTAACCTAGCATTGGTTTTTGCGAAGTTAATAGCGCCTTTTGTGCCACCACCGCTAGCTCGCATAATAAAGAAAACAATTATTAAACAAAGAATTATCGAGAATAATGGTGATAAATATGACCAAATTGCGCCTGAATTAGGGTTAGAAAAACTATAATTAATACCAAGTTGTGATAAAGCATTTAAATCATCAGTGGTTGGATGAGTGTGATAGAAAAATGAGAACTTCATTGATCTATTAGCTTCACCTAACTTATAGGTAACTTCAAAAGTTGCTTCTCCACCAGCGTAATATATGGTAGTAATTTTAGCATTTTGGACCCCGTCCACCCCTATTAGGTCGGAAATAAGCTCATTTCTTCTAACTGACTGGGCAGTAGGATCGTTCTTTTGGCCGTCTGGTAATACGTTATTTACGTAGACAATATTATCAAAATCTACTTTGTCAATCTTTTTGGGCTTTGTTAAAGATGATACAACTGCAATAATAGCTACAATTATTGCGATAACACCTAGCACCAAAAATATTTTTTTTGCGTTTGATTTTTTCATTAAGTGCTCCTTATAATGGTTAAACCGAATAAAAACGGTATTTTACTATATTATTATATATTATAATATAAAAAAAATTATAAAAAATCAAGTAAATAATTAAATAAATTACCTATTGACAATAGTTGTTAGCAAATGTTTGCTTTTAATAGAAAAATACTGATAATTTTATAAATTTAAAAAATCACAATTTACGTTTTATTATTTTAAAAAATCATTAAAATAAATTTTCAATTTATTAACAAATAATGTTGATAAAACTACGGGTAATGGTTAAATAACTATTTTAGTGGTTATTTGAAAGCAAACCAAGTTGCTATTATTAATTTTTTGAAAAAATGATAAAATTTTACATTTTATAATCTGCGTATTTTAAAAAATCACTATTTATTAGGTGATTTTATTTTAAAATCCACTTAAATTAAAGTAAATAGTATAAAATTACCCTAATTTTTAAAAAAATTAATATTTTAGCAAAAATAGTAAAAAATGCTTAAAATTTAATCAAAAATAGCTTATTTTTAACGAAAATGTAAAGTTTTTTAATTAGCTTTGCCCATGTAATAATTTTTTAAAGATTTAAGCCATTTTATGATTAAACCATATAAAATCACCCAAGTATGTTGCATATTTAATAATGTTTAGTGTTTTTTATATAATTTATATCTATCTTAGCTAACTATTGATATTTTTATAGGTAACGTATGGTTTTATATTAGATTACCGTGTAATTTTATGTATATTGATTAATCTTATTTGGTATTTTATCGGATTATTTTATTTAATAAGTCTTAAGATATATATGGTGGAACGTTGCATCCTTGTTATTTAACTATTTTAAAAGCATACTTTTTAAGTAAAATTACATAATTTTGCAAAACATCTTAATATATAGCACATATTATATATAATATACTATAAATTATTGATAAATTTACAAATTTAAGGTTTTTAAGCTGTATTTGTTATTATAATAAGTAAACTCCTGTTTTATGACCTTAATAATTTTAATATATTAAAGGTTTTACGTTGCTTATCTTCAGACGGAGTTTTTAGTGTTGTAAAATCCTAAATAATAAACACAGATATTATATCTTAATATACTTTTTTTAACGTTTAGCTTTTTTGTGCTTTATAATATTTTAATTATATATGTTTTATTTCGCCATTTATCAAGGGCGCATAATAAAATTTAATTTATTATAGCGTTTTTAATATGTAAAAATGCCATTTTATATTTTATTGTTGCTTTTTAAGATAGATTTGCAGTATATTAATATTATCATAAACAATATTTGGTTGGACGCAAAACGTTTCACGTGAAACATACGCCAAAAACAGTTCCACGTGAAACATCGAAAAAAAATCGGTTAAAGGATTTTTATATCAAAAAATGCCCCAAAAATGGTTAAAATTTGGCACGCGCTTACTAAATTTTGCTTATTTTTAATGTTTTTTATTATATTTTATATAGGTATATATACTGTAATAAATGATGAGTATTTAAGTAAAATAATGATGTAATTTACTTTTTTAAGTATATTTTGGGGCGGTTTTGGCAATAATTTAGCCATGAGTAAACTTAAAGTGCAAAAACAATATATGTATAGCATAAAAACCCCAAATGCACCATATAAAATCTCATGTGCTATTGAAGATATATTGGGTAAAAATAAAGACGTTGTAGTAGTTTGTGTCGGTTCTGATTTGGTTATGGGCGATAGTTTAGGTCCGCTTTTGGGGACATTTTTAATTAATTTAGACATACCTGCATACGTTTATGGCTGTTTGGGGCAGCCAGTAACTGCTAAAGAGGTGGCTTTTATTGGTAAATATATTAAAAAATTGCATCCAAATTCTATTGTTTTAGCCATTGACGCCGGTATTGGCGATGATTTTGAGGTGGGTTACGTTAAGGTTTTAGGCCACGGTTTACGCCCAGGTTTGGGGGTTGACAAAGATTTGCCTAGTATTGGTGATTGTTCTATCGTGGGGGTTGTTGCTGGCAGGTCGCCAGGTAATAACAATCTATTTAATTTAACCAGATTATCTTTTGTGTATACTATGGCTAGGGTTATTGCCGACGGTATATATAAATTTTTTAGTGAAGAATCGGGCTTTATTGCCCCAAATGTTTGCTAATAAATACTATTTCGATATTTAATTATGTTTTATAGTGATTTATACTAAAAATTATGCTGTTTTTAGTAAAAAACGGCTTTTTATGGCTTATTTTGTTATTGAATGACCAGTTTATCGTTAAAATTACGATAATATTTGGTATAAATAATCAAGTAAAATTAACTTGCACTATATACTCTATTTTTCAACAAAATCAAATTTTAATAAAAAATAAAGACCTGATTACTTTTGTATCAGGTCTTTATTAATTAATTGTTTTATTTTGTTTCGCGTTGGTTGTTGCGTAAATATTAACCTAAAAGATTAATTGAATAATCGATTCTTTCTAAAGTTTTATCTTTACCTAAAATATCAGCAACTTCAGTTGCACCGCCTGCGGTAGCTTCTTTGCCAGTAATAGCAATTCTTGTAATCCAAAGGATTGCTTGCTTTTTAATTTCTAACTTGGTAGATAAATCAACTAATGCGGTGAAGAGTGTGGAGTTTTGCCAGTCGGTAACGTTTGATAAAACTTCTTTAATTTTGGGCAATACGTCTTTAGCAACTGCTATAGAAGATTTTTGCTTGCTGTTTTCATATAAATTTAAGTCGTAAGCAGTAAATTCTTCTAAGAAGTCGATTTTAGATGGAATTTCACTATAAATTTGTACTCTTGTCTTAACTAAAGATAAAAGCTTATCTTCATCATACTTGCCGTATGCTTTACTATCCTTAAGGAAGGGGTAGCAGTTAGCTTTAAACTCTTCCATAGACATTTCTTTAATATATTCGCCAGAAAGCCATCTAAGCTTAACGTCGTCAAATATGGAAGGTGATTTTGAGATGCCTTCTAACGAGAAGTTGTCTGTCAGTTCTTGTAACGACATCTTTTCAGTATTACTTTTTGGACTCCAACCGAGTAAAGCGATATAGTTGATGATTGATTGCTTAACGTAACCCTTTTCAACAAAATCAGCATAACTTGCATCGCCGTTGCGCTTAGATAATTTATGTTGCGCGTCTTTCATAATCGGGGGTAAATGGATATAAACAGGTCTTTCCCAACCGAAGGCGTCGTACATCAAGTTATATTTGGGGGTGGATGATAAATATTCAATACCACGGATAACGTGTGTGATGCCCATAAGGTGGTCGTCGATAACGTTTGCAAAGTTATAAGTGGGCATGCCGTCGCTTTTTAACAAGATGCCGTCTTCAATATCTTTATAATCAACGGTGATATCGCCGTAAACTAAGTCGTGATAACTGCCTGAGCCTTCAAGTGGAACGTTTTGTCTGATAACGTAAGGTTCGCCAGCATCGATTTTTGCTTTAATTTCTTCCTTAGATAAATTTAAACAATGTTTATCGTATCTAACGTTACCGTTTTCATCTTTTAATGATGCAATACGTTCGCTATCACAAAAACAATAATATGCCCCACCAAGTTCAACCAGCTTTTCAGCATATTCTTTATAAAGGTCCTTCCTTTCACTTTGAACGTACGGGCCGTAGTCGCCACCAACGTCAGGACCTTCGTCATACATAACGCCAGAATCACGCATTGTGTCGTAAATAATTTGTACTGAGCCGTCAACGTATCTTGTTGTGTCGGTGTCTTCAATTCTAAGTATAAAGTCGCCACCACGTTGTTTTGCAAATAAATATCCGTAAAGGGCGGTTCTTAAACCACCGATATGTAGATACCCAGTAGGACTGGGGGCAAATCTAGTTCTAACTTTCATAATTATCCTCCGAAATGGATTTTTGTAGTATTTTATCGATATCGGTAATCTTTTGTATGTTTTGTAGTCTGCCTTCGGCAAAATAACTGTAATACTTGTCCTTACCGATTATAATATGGTCTAATAAAGAAACATCGTGTAGTTTAAGCAACATAACTAACTTACTTGTGGTATAATCATCTGCATTAGATGGTGAAACCGAGCCACTTGGGTGATTATGTGCTATAACTACTTGTTTGGGCTTTAATATCGCAAGTTGATCTAATAAAAGCGAAGTATCTATCGTAACGTACTCGCTATTTTTAGACGTATGTTCGTTTACGGAAATAATTTTGTTTTTATCGTCTAAATAAAAAACCATAAACTTTTCCGTACTGGTGTCTTTAAAATAGTCTTTAACGACTTGTTTAAAAGTTTCAAACGATTTTAAAGTCTTTATAGTAGTGGACTTATTATCCATATATGCCTTATACATAATAAGCCCTATCGTTTTGATATGCGTAGCCACGCGTATACCTACGCCTTTGATTTTTTGCAAAGTTTCTATATCAGCGTCGAATACTGCTTTTAGGTTGTTAAAATAAGATAAAATCCTATGTGCTAAAGCGTTAGTATCTTGACGCTTTATAACTGCATATAAAAGTATCTCTAAAAGTTCGTGCTCGGCAAAAGAGTCAGGATTAAGCAAAAATTTATTTATCATCCGCTCTCTATGTTTGGCGTGGGGTGTTTCTTTCGTTTCCATAATAGTATTTTAACATAAAAGAAATAAAAAGCAAATTAAAACGTATATTTTTATTACAATTTAACTTTTTTGCTTGCTTTTTTATTTAATTTTTATAAAAGTATAGTATAATAAATATGTTAATAGTATATGTTTATCAAAAAAGAGTTCTTTTTTTAGGAACGTTTATATTTTTACACTTAAATTTATTGTTTACGTTATCTTACTAAGTAAACGTTTGGCGGAGATTATTAAATGAAAAATTACGACCAGTTCATAAAAGACTTTACTGCTTTAATAGGCGCTAAATCGGTTAAAAGCGCCCCATTACCTAATAAACCTTTCGGTCAAGGCGTAGACGATGCTTATAAAACGTTTACTGCTATTGCAAACCGTTTGGGTTTTAACGTTATCGATTACGACGGCTATATGGGTGAAATCGTCGTTGGTGAAGGTGAGGAGTTGGGCATAATAGGTCATCTAGACGTAGTGCCTGCGCCCCTCGACGGCTGGAATACCGACCCTTTTACTTTAACTAATTTAGACGGCGTTTTTTATGGCCGCGGCGTCGCTGACGATAAAGGGCCTGTGCTTTTGTGTTTATACGCTTTAAAAGACGTTTTAGATGAATATGGCGACTTAACTAAAAAGGTAAGATTTTTGATCGGCTTAGACGAGGAATCGGGCTGGGGCGACGTGGAATATTTTAAAACAAAATCTACTATGCCTAAAGTTGGTTTTTCACCAGACGGTAACTTCCCCGTAGTGTATGCTGAAAAAGGTCCTAATAGGATAGAATTTAAGCACCCGTATAGTGGTGTTTTCAAAAATTTTAAAGGTGGCACGGTGGTTAACGCAGTATGCGCATACGCGTCCGTAAACGGTCCTGTGGACGAAGTTTTACTTGCAAAATACGGTCTTAGTCATAAAGGGGATTTGATTGAAAGTTTCGGTAAATCTGCCCACGGCAGTAAGCCTGAACTTGGCAAAAATGCTATTTTACCACTATTAAAATATATTGATGAAGTCGATAAAGGCTCAGTTACACCTTTAATTAAATATTTGTTTGATGATGAATTAAAAATTACTTCAATCGGCAACGAAACTGGCTTAGCAACGTTATCGCCTGATATCGTCAGTCAAGATGATGGTTTTATTACGCTTATCGCAGATTTTAGAGTTCCTGCAAAAATGCTTTTAGAAGATTTTATACCAAAATTTAAGGCAACGGGTATCGATTTTGTTGCCCATAAAGGTAGAGATCCGTTATTTGTGGATAAAAATTCTGAAATTGTTCAAGGCTTATTATCTGCATATAACCAAGTTACTGGTGAAGATGCCGAGCCGTATTCTTGCTCGGGCGCAACGTTTAGTTCGGTATTTGAGTCTGGCGTAGCGTTCGGTCCAGAATTTAAAGATGCCGACGGCGCTATACACGAGCCAAATGAATATTTGTCCGAAAATAATTTGCTTAAAATGTATCAAATCTATAAGCAAGCGCTTGTAAATTTAACAACAAAAAAATAAAAACAAGCCACCCGTTACCCACAGTTTTGGGTAAACGTAGGCAAAAAGAGTTACTATGAAAGAAAAAAAGAAGTTTAACTGGCGTAAGTTCGCCATAATTATCACGTCAATTTTAGTGGTGTATTCCGTTATAGCGGTATTTCCAAGACAGCAAAACTATAAGTACGATAATCCCTTGTTAAAGCATGGTAGGTTACCTGATTTAATCGCGCATCGTGGTGGTGCGGATGAGTTCCCTGGTAATACGTTAGAAGCTTTTTATAATGCTTACTCGATTGATAGAAACGTTATTTTTGAAACTGACGTTTCAATAACTAAGGACGGTGTCGTAATTTTGTGCCACGACGAGCGTTTAGACGGCACAACAAACGTTACTGGCGAAATTAAAGATTGGCTTTATACCGATTTACTTTCTAACCCTGCTGACGGGGGTAAGCCAGTTAATTTTGGTTATGATAATCCCACGGAAGATCAAGTATTAAAAGAAGGCGCTTCGATTGAAATTTACACCGATTATAACGGCAAAGCTGTTAAACCAAAAGATTTACCTAACGTTACAAATTCTTTAGAAGGTAGGGATAGCGAAGTTTATCTTGTTACCACGTTAGAGGAATTGATTAAAACCTTTCCTAATAATAAGATTAGTGTAGAAATTAAACAATCGGGCGAGTGGGGCGAAAAGGCAATAGCTGAGTGTGTTAAAATTATCGATAAGTATGATGCCTTCGATAGGGTTAACCTTGCAAGTTTCCACCCTGGTATATTTAGTAAAATACAAAAACTTAAAAACACAGGCACTGTGCCCGAAGATTATATGTATTCTCCAGCAATAACAGGTGTAATTGCTTTTTATGCGTTATCGCTTTTACAGATTGATAATTTGTATTTTGATAAAATTGCCGTTTTACAAATCCCTATGGAAGAATACGGTTTTAACTTAGCGACTAAAAATTTAATTAATAAAGCGCACGAGCATAATATTGCAGTTCAGTATTGGACTATTGACGATGCTCATGATATGCGTACTTTAATTGAGTTATCTTGCGACGGTATTATGACGGATAGACCGACTTTACTTAAACAAGTGTTAGATGAATATCGTTAAAAAAATAACGACCCCGTAGTCGCTCTTCTCGTAGGGAATTGCGACAACTAAATAAATCCTTGCGGATTTGTGATAATTTGAAAAATTTCCTTGCAAAGCAAGATATTTTTCAAAGTGATATTGCCTATCGGCAGTGATATTTGCCTACGGCAAGTTGTGGATTTATTTAATATAACTTTGGCGTAGCCAAAATATAACTGCTTGTAAAACAAGCAATATAACTTTTAGCCACAAGGCTAAAAATAAAACCAAATTATCTTAATCTTTTGTGGTAAAGATAAAGCCCACCATATTTCGCCTTAAAGCGAAGTATAGTGGGCTATACTTTTATTATGAACTAAAAATCCCTAACGGCAACCCCCGTATGGGGTCGTTTTTAATTTAAGCAAAGTTTACGTCCTTTTAATTTTACGCTGTTTATTTATTAGTTTAATAAGACGTTTAATTAAATCGCAAAGTACGGCAAATACTAAAGATGCTATTATCGTTATTATAAAAATTTCATTTTTTAAGGTTAAAAAGGATAGCTTGTGTGTTAAAAAACCTGTAAACTTCATCCTTAAAAATTCTCTAATAAACTCGTGCGAGACGTATACGTATAAAACTAAACTTGCCAGGTAGTTAATAACTTTACTATTAAACTTAACTTGGAAAAATAGCATGCAAAGTCCTAGTGAGAAAAATAGTGGCATTAAGTATTCGTAAGGGATATTTTCTTCCCAAAAAAACGCACACGGTACTAATGGTAGCATCAGCGCTATACAAATTAATGGGCCACGTTTATATATTGCTTTTACAATTTCGTCATCAAAACAAGCAATTATTAATCCTGCAGGGAAGCATAATGCGCCACGCATTGCGCCGTTATTACCGGTTGCGCCATTTATAATTTCTAGCACGACCATCGTTACAAAGCAAAGGCCAAACATTGTTATTGCCGTCCAAAGCAAGGGGTTTTTAAGCTTTTTAAATAAGTAACTTATACCTGCAAATAGTATATAGTAAATCATTAAATCAGCCAAAAAGTATATATAGTGCGAAAGCGTTTCGTAATCGGGTAAAAACGGTAAATATAATACTGATGCAATAGCGCCTTCTGCACTATTAAATAAGTTACCCCCGTATAAAAACAAAAATAGATAAACTAAATTTACTGTTACTATCATTAAATAGTTACGGGGGATGCGTTCAAAAATCAATCTTGCACGATAGGCATCGCCCTTTTTAATAAAGCTTTTACCGACCCCGTAGCCCGATATCAGTATAAAACCGCCCACGGCTATCGGACCAAACGTGCTTGAAAAAAATGGTCCTATCGGGGTAAACGTATCGTATAAATGGTGTATAAGCACCATAAATTCAAAGATAAGTCTTAACGCATTTGTGGCTGAAAAACTTAAAACCGCCTCACTACCAAGCAGTTTAGAGCGGTGATAGTTCATTTTTTTATCCTTAGTTAAATTTTAAGTTTTGCTTTTAATTCATCAGCGCCTTCAGGGAAGACGTCTGTCTTTTTACCGATGTTTAGTAAAACCTTCATCAAGAAGAACACGCCCGTGCAAATAAGCGGGAATACCAAAAAGATTAAAGCTTGTGTTAGGTTAAACGTAAAGAAGTTAAATAACGTAAAGTTAATATCAAATAAAGGACCAATAAAGCCTACGATACTGCTGGTTTCAGCCTTATCAAACATAAACAAGTAGTTAGCGTCCCAATAGTCAGCGTTCGGCCCACCAAGGTTGTGTAAGCCCCTAAACGTACCGCCAACTAGTAAAATAAACGTAAAGTATACTACCCAGCCAACTAAAAAGTCGATAACGTGTTTAGACTTAAGTTTCGGGAATAACCCTAGCGTAGCGCAAAGTATGGGCGCTAAGATAACGTTGGTGTGTTCTAGCATGTAGTGGATGTTCATAACGTAAGCAACGCCAAAAGGTGAAGTATCGCAAAGCGCCATAGCAATTAAAGCGCCTACCGCGTTTATAACTAAGGTAAAGTGATACATCCTTTCGCTTCTTGTAAGCAACATAACAAGTATAAATAAACCAGCCATGTTACAGAGTTGGAAAGGCATCCTGTGCGCGGTTATTTCGCCAATACACGTAAACATTTGGTTGTATTGCATAACTAGCGATAACGCAAGCATCAATACTACGATATACTTAGTTTCGTAATCCTTTTTTCTAAATAAAAGGGTTAAAGCAACGCCCTCAACAATTACCATAACTACCCAAATTATATGGAAGGGTTCAGCCATCTTAAAGGTATCAAACGCTTGTACGTCTGATCTAGAGTAACCTTTAAAAATGTATTGCGGTGCATAGATCGGTACGATTGATAAAAATATAAGTAAAAATGCGCCAAGCCCTAAAAGTATACCCTTTACGTTTGCTTTGCCGGTAAATAAATCTACCATTTGATTTTTTAATACGTCAAAGTGGCGGATAAAGATATAAGCAATTAAAATTAATTCAAGGTACATCATTACGCCAAAGTAAAAACTCCTAAACGTAGCGTCCCTTAAAAATGCTTTTGCGCCTTCGCTTAAAAAACGTATTTCGGCAATACCTGCGCCAAGGGGTGAAGTATAAAAAGCGATATACTTAAAGTAGCAAATAACGTTTACTAGGCACACTATACTTAAAAAGTAGCCTGTAATCTTGATAAATAAATCTTTTTTGAAAAATACCGCTACGGGTAAAACCAAAAAGGCAACGTCGTTGCACCATCTAAGCATTACAAACCAAGTATTTTCGCCAGATTGATATATTGAAGTGTCGTTATAGGTACGAAGCACTAAACCATCTGGTAAGAAAAGGTTAATAAAGTAGATTGACATCCAAACGATTACTAATATTTTAGCAATCCTTTCGATTAAAGGATTTGTAGATTTGCAAATTTTGGTAAAGTACAATGCCAAAACCGAACCTACTGCAAGAGCAAAAAAGATTCCGTAAAACATAAACGATCTCCTAAAATAGAATTTATTTTTGCAAATATTACTTTTATTATACAAAAATAAAGTATTTTTGTAAACCCTTTATAAAATATTTAATTTACGTCAAAATTTAGTAAATGCTAAAAATTATTATATATTTAACATCAAAAATCAAAAAAACGCACCCCGTTCACTGTCGTTTTTTTATATTTTAATAAATTTAGTAGTAAAATTTAGTAGTATAAAAATTAACAAAAAAAGTTAATTTTTCAATTTTTAGTTATAAAAATAATAAAAAAATAAAAATTTTTTGATTTTTTTGGTATAAAACAAAACGCCCTTCACACAATAATAAGCGAAGGGAGGAAGTTATGCAGCTGAATAAATCCAAAACTTTAATTAACCTAGCAAGAAGTTTTGCAGGCGAAGCGCAAGCAGGTTTAAGATATCAATTTATTGCCGAAAAGTGCTTAAACGCCGGCTATAAAATTTTATCTGACGAGATAAAAAGTTTGGCAAAAAACGAAGTCAAACACGCAAAAGTCTTTTTTGATTTTATCGTAAACGACGGTGGTTATCAAAATATTGAGTTTACCGCTGGTTATCCGTTTATGGGTCAAGATATAAAGACGGGGCTTGAAAATGCTGTGAAATCTGAAAAAGATGAGTCGCTCATTTACGATAAGTTTGCCCAAGTTGCCATTGACGAGGGTTTTGACGAAATAGCCAAAAAGTATAAACTTATTGCTGAGGTAGAGCGTCAACATGCAGATAAACTAAACTATCTACTAAACGGTTACGATAACGACCAATTATACAATTTAACTAAGCCAACTATGTGGCGTTGTAGCGAGTGTGGTCATATCGAAACGTCTTCAAGTGGGTGGGACGTTTGTCCGTTATGTGGCTCAACACAAGGCTTTATAGAGATAAAGTTATAGGAGTATGTATGAGAAAATCTTCAAAAAACAACACTAAGTCTGCTAAAAACCAAAAACAGGAAAAAAGCAATCAAAGCGAAAAAGCCTGTAAGTAATCTTATCGAAAGCGATAGTTTTTTTGATAGTTATGGGTCTTACACGGGTATAGATTTTTACGATTATTTAGAAACACCCGTTCAAGACGTTGACGATTTATAATTAATTATTTTATAAAATAACGCAGTACGTATACGGCTATTTTACCGTAAATACACGTTATTTATAAAAAACAATAGTAAAGTATTAAAATTTAAAAGAATATTACTATTATAAATTAAATAAATATCGTTATTAATAGCAGCAGCGTTTTTTTAACGCTAAAAGAGGGGGCATCGGGTTAACCGATGCCCCTTTACTTATTAATTTATGTGGCAAAAATCAAGTACGTATTTAAAATTTTTAGCCGTTTACCGTAAAGAAGTTCCCGTTAGGTAATAAAAGGCGCAAAAAAGCGGTTGGATAACTCCAACCGCAAAGTCGGTCTATAAGCCGAGTTCTGTCTAGTGTAATCATTTATCTACGACAAACGTCTCCGTATGCCTCCAGCGATGTTTTAATAAAATACCCGGGCGAGCAACCCACGTGGGTATTTTGTCAATCTTGCATCGGACGGGGTTTACATGGCTCCCTGCGTTACCGTAGGGACGGTGAGCTCTTACCTCGCCTTTCCATCCTTACCAAATAAATGGCGGTATATTTCTGTTGCACTTTCCTTAGGGTCACCCCCACCGGGATTTCTCCGGCGCCCTGCTCTACGATGCTCGGACTTTCCTCATTAACGCCTTTAATAGCGTTCCCGCGATTACACAACCGACTTTAAAGTAATTGTAAACTTTTATCAAAAAAAAGTCAATCAAATAAACGGTTGTAAAAAAGCGTCGTAACGCACCACTACCAACTTTTGCTGTAAAACGCTGTATAACTACGCATTTATAAACAAATCTATAATAAAACCGTGTTTTATTACCCCTTGACGGAAAAGTTAATTGGTTGTATAATAAAGTTATCAAAAAAGGGTAGGGTATTATGGCTTTTAATAAAAACCTTAAAAATTTAAGAAAGCAGGCTGGTATCACGCAAGATGCTTTGGCAAACGCCTGTTGCGTGCATTACCAAACTGTAAGCAAGTGGGAGCGTGGCAATCTCCCATTTTCAATTCTCTAAGGTGGGGGATTCTCACGCTACGCTCAGAATGACAATAAAACAAACCTGTCATTGTGAGGAGCGTTAGCGACGTGATAATTTCCACTAATTACCGTCATTGTGAGCGAGTATAACGAGCGTGGCAATCTCCGTTTTTGTAATTTTCTAAGGTGGGGGATTCTCACGCTACGCTCAGAATGACAAGAGAGTACAGGGGATTCTTACGCTACGCTTAGAATGACAATTGTTTTGCTGCCATTATGAGGAGTGATAGCGACGTGATAATCTCCACTAATTACCGTCATTGTGAGCGAGTATAACGAGCGTGACAATCTCCCTTTTTCAATTTTCTAAGGTGGGGGATTCTCGCGCTACGCTCAGAATGACAAGAGAGTACAGGGGATTCTCACGCAAAACAAAAGTTTTGCTCAGAATGACTTATTATTTTTTAAGATACACCATTAAGACGGCGACGTCGGCTGGATTTACGCCGTAAATTCTGCCGGCTTGACCTAAGTTTTCGGGACGGATTTTATCTAAAGCTTCCCTTGCTTCAAGCCTAAGACCGTCAATTTTAAGGTAATCTATATCCTTTGGTAAAACCTTTTCTTCCATCTTTTTGGCGCGTTCAATCTGCTCCAAACCCTTTTTTAAGTAGCCTTCGTACTTATAGTCGGTTTCAAGCATTTCAAGGGTATCTTCTCTTAAGCCCTTAAATGCGTCAAAGCGTTTGCGTATATCTTTAATCGGTATACCGCGTTTTACCATATCTTTATAACTTAACCCGCCGTTAAGCGTGTTAAAACCGTAACTGCAAACGAATTCTTCCACGTCTTTGGGTGAACGCACTACTTCAGCTTCTACTTTAGCCTTTTCGTAATTTTCTATGCGTTTTAAAAATCTGTCGTAACGCTCGTCGGTAACTAAACCAACGCTTCTACCTATCTCGGTAAGTCTTACGTCGGCGTTATCTTGGCGGAGTAAAACCCTGTGTTCTGCGCGTGACGTCATAATTCTATAAGGCTCGTCCGTGCCTTTGGTAACAAGGTCGTCAATCAAAACGCCGATATACGCCTGGTCGCGTTTTAATATAATAGGGGGTTTACCTTGCATTTTTAAGCCTGCGTTTATACCTGCAATAAGACCTTGCGCGCCAGCTTCTTCATACCCTGACGTGCCGTTTATTTGACCTGCGCAAAACAAGCCTTCAACCTTTTTAAACTCTAACGAAAGTTTAAGTTCGGTACTATCGATAGCGTCGTACTCAATGGCGTAGGCGTAACGCATAATTTCACAATTTTCAAGCCCCGGTATAGTCCTATACATGGCTTTTTGAACGTCGTGGGGGAGTGAAGTCGACATACCTTGTACGTAAACTTCGTTAGTTAAGCCACCTTCTGGTTCTAAAAATATTTGATGGCGCTCTTTATCGGCAAAGCGCATAATTTTAGTTTCTATCGACGGGCAGTATCTCGGGCCGATACCAACTATTAAACCGGAGTATAGGGGGGAACGGGTTAAATTATCCCTAATAATTTGGTGGGTTTTTTCGTTAGTATAGGTTAAATAGCACGGCGTTTGTTTTTCCGGCGGATTATCCGACATAAAGGAAAAGGGGTAAATTTCAGTTTCGCCAGGTTGAATTTCACACTTACTATAATCAACCGTCTTGCCGTCAACCCTTGCAGGCGTACCAGTCTTAAAACGCCTTACGGTAAAACCTAAGTCGATAAGATTTTTGGTAAGCGCGTTTGCGGGCGCAAAGCCGTTAGGGCCTTGGTTTGCTTGCCACTCACCCGCGGTGATTTCCGCATTTAAGTAAACACCCGTCGCCAAAATTACCGTTTTACAGTTAATTACGCCACCAAAGGAGTTTTTTACGCCGGTAACTACGCCGTCTTTAGTTAAAATTTCAACAGCTTCGCCTTGTAAGATGCGTAGGTTTTTTGTTTCCTCAAGTGTTTTTTTCATTAAAGCGTGGTATAAGTGTTTATCTGATTGCGACCTAAGTGATTGCACGGCTGAACCTTTACCACGGTTAAGCATCCTTAGTTGCATACACGCCTTATCTGCGTTTATACCCATTTCGCCACCTAAGGCGTCAATTTCCCTTACAAGATGACCTTTTGCTGTACCACCGATCGACGGATTGCACGCCATAAAGGCTATGCTTTCCAAATTTAAGGTAAGCATAACGGTATCAAAGCCAAGACGGGCAAGCGCTAAGGCAGATTCACACCCGGCGTGGCCTGCGCCTATTACTACGGCGTCGCAAGTTGTTTCGATATAAGTGTTGTTCATACTATCTCCAAAAAAACCGCATACGTATGCGGTTTTTCGTGTCAAAGCCAAAAATTTGGCTTTATTTACTTTAGTTTTTTATTATTTTTTAAGGATTAAATTTTTAAGGTCGTTTACTTGGGTTGCTAAGGTTATGTCTAATTTTAATAAGTCGGCAATCTTATCCCTTGCGTAAATAACCGTTGCGTGGTCCCTACCACCCATTTTTTGACCTATCGTTACTAACGGTAAATTTAAAAGTTCAGTTATTAAATAAATGCAAATTTGTCTAGGTTCAACAAACTCTTTATTCTTCTTTTTACCAAGCATATCAGACTTTTTAATTTTATAAAAATCTGCTACGCAACTAATTATATCGTCAATCTTAACTTCTTCTTGTATATCGGTAACGCTTTCTTTTAACGCTTCGTTAACAAGGTCGATATTTATCGGTTTTTCGTGTAATTGTGATGCAAATATAACCTTAGTAAGTTTACCGATAAGTGATCTGATATCTTCATCACTCTTTTCAGCGATATAAGATAACACTTTAATATCTACGATAACCTTCTTTTCTTCAGCCTTCTTTTTTAATATAGCGATTCTCGTTTCGATATCTGGTTTTTGTACGTCTGCTAATAAACCACCTTCAAAACGGGTGCGTAAACGTTCTTCTAAAACTTCAATTTCGTGCGGGGGACGGTCGGATGCCAAAACGATTTGCTTATTTTGCATAATAAGTTCGTTAAAGGTATGGAAAAACTCCGACTGGGTGCTTTGCTTACCACTTAAAAATTGTATATCGTCAATTAAAAGTATATCAACGCCCCTAAAGGTTGAACGGAATTCCGCACTATTGTTTTTGCCTTTACTTATAGAATCGATTAACTGATTAGTAAACTGCTCGCAAGTAGCGTATAAAACGGTTTTAGACGGCTGTTTAATTTTAAGCTCGTTAGCGATAGCCATAAGTATATGCGTTTTACCTAAACCCGTGCCACCGTAAATAAATAGGGGGTTAAAAGATTCCCCAGGGTTTTCTGCAACGGATTTTGCCGCAGCGTAAATAAGCTCGTTAGAACTACCAACGACAAATGAATCAAAAGTAAATTTAGGGTTTACGGGTGAACCTGTAAAAGTAGCGCTAGGCGCGCTTTCCGTAAATTTTTTAGTTTGGTTACCAGCAGTACTTTTATCAGCACCTACGATAAGCTCGTAATCGGCAATTACCCCGTTAGACGCTTTAGACACGGCAGCGCGAATATAATCCGCATACTTTTTATTAACGGTTTCGGCAATAAGGTTGGTTTTACACCAAATAATAACCTTACCGTTTTTTAAATCAACAGCCGTAAGCGACTTTATAAACGTGGAATACGCTGTATGATGCATTGTATTTTGCAAGTCCACAAGGGCGTTATTCCATAATATTTCGTAACTTTCCATTTTTATTTCCTCTTAAAGTTGCATTTGGGGTGAAAAAATTATATAATAATTTTGAAAATAAATAAAGCGATTTTTACACAATTTTCGATTTTAGTTGAGATTTAAAGATGTTTATTGAAAGTTTATCACTTACAAATTTCCGTTCGTATAAGGAAGAAACCTTTGTTTTTTCTAACGGAATCAATATTTTAACGGGCGCAAACGCACAGGGTAAGACTAATATGGCTGAAGCCATGTTTTATCTTTGCACGGGTTATTCGCCACGCGCCACGCGTGATAAACAGCTTATCAAAAGTGGTGAGGACGTCGCCCGCATCGTCGGTAAGGCAAAATCTAACGTCGGTAACGTCAGCGTAGAAGCCGTTTTAACCGCTTCTGGCGAGAAGGAAGTTAAAGTCAACGGCGCTAAAGTCGCTAAGATGGGCGATATTTTTGGTAATATTAATAGCGTGTTTTTCAACCCGCAGGAACTTAAACTCGTGCAGGAATCCCCAGAAGACCGTCGTCGGTTTATGAATATTTCTCTCTCACAAATGAGTAAGAAGTATTTTTACGCGTTATGCCGTTACAACAAAATTTTGGCGCAACGCAACAACCTACTTAAAAACCCCGATAGGTTGATGATTAAAGAAACGTTACCCGTTTGGGATACCCAGCTTTGTCAAGAAGCTGCAAAAATATTTTCCGCTAGGAACGATTTTATTTCACGCTTAGCGCCAGTTGCTAAAAAAATCCATAGCGAGATATCCGGTGGGGAAGTTTTAAAAATTTCTCCTGAAAATTCCATCAAAGGCACGGAGTCTGAAATCGCTGATATCATGTATAACGCTTTAGCCGATAGCGTCGATAAAGACTTAAAGTTGGGCTTTACCAACGTCGGTCCACATAGGGAAGATATCAAGTTTGTGTTAAACGGTACGGACGTGCGCCACTACGGCTCGCAAGGGCAACAACGTACTGTTGCATTATCGCTTAAACTCGCTGAGGTCGAAATTTTTAAAGAAGCGTTTGGTGAATACCCCGTTTTAATTTTAGACGACGTTTTATCTGAACTCGACCGTAAGCGTCAACGTACCTTAATAAAAAAAGTGCAGGGTATACAAACGGTATTGACGGCGACCCACGTGGAGTCTTCTTTGCTTCGTGGGGTTGACCACGTAAGGTTTAATATAGAAAACGGCAAAATCATCAAGCGTACCGAAAAAGTTACAGACAAATAAAAAATTTGACAAAACAAGTCTAATTTTAGATTAATTTGAATATTTTATATAAAAAGTACCAAAAAAGTTAGCGTAAAGTTTATTTAGCATATTTACAAAAGGCGCTAATTTTGTTATAATATTGGTACAGTAAGCGTTTAAACGCGTAATATTTTGGAGGTTAATGATGGCTAAAAACGGTTTTGTTGCTTGGATGGATAATTTACCGAAGATCCTTAAAATCATCTTCTGTATTCCTTTCCTTGACGTTATTTGGAGTGTTTATCGTATTATTAAACACGTAACACAGTTCAACCTTATCAGACTTATCATTTCCATTATCATGGTTATCGGTTCGTTCTCTATCGGTTGGATTTTAGACCTTATTTGGGTTATCTTATTCGATAAACCTTTTATTGGTTAAAAGTAAAAAGACGGTATACGTATACCGTCTTTTTTTATTGTGTAAACAATAAACCCCCAGATAGTCTGGGGGTCCAGTAAAGGTTTACCGTTGAGTAAAATCCTCCGTTTGTGTATAATAAAAGTTGCGACCTGCCAGTTGCAACCAAAAAACAAACGGAGGATTTATG
>JAGANI010000032.1 GCA_017624285.1 Clostridia bacterium | reverse complement strand
TTTAATTTTTCCAAGCGGAGAACCGATAGACGAAACTTTAATACCGTAATCGTTAAGTTTAAGTTTAGCGTCTTTAACTTCGCTTGCGGTAAGGGTTGAAACGTTTTTGCCGTCTACCCCGCGAACTTCAATGTAGTTAATACCAAAGCCGTTAAGCGCCTTTAATTGCTCTATAAAATTAGAAGAATATTCGTCGGCAAACGCCGATAAAATTAATTTTGCCATTATAATTTATAATCCTTAACAATTTCTTTTTCACCGCTATTAATTGCGCGCTTAATTGCATTAAGAACGAATACGGGCGAGATAAAATCTTCGTAACTAACTTTTTGATTTCCGCCTTGTAAAAGTTCGTAAAATTCATCAAATTCAACGTAGAAACATTTACTGCTACCGTCAATAGGGAACGATTCGCCCGTATAACCCTCTTCACTATGGCGCGATGCGTAATAAACGTAATTACCGTCAACAAACATAGCGGAAACGTTGTAATTATTGTAACTGAATAATACGCTAATTGCATCTCCGTTAACGTCGGCTTTTACGTAGTTAGGATAATTTCCAAACGCTTCCATAACCATTTCGGCAAGGTGTTGCGAATAAAAGTAAAAACCACCGTGTTCGTTATTCATAGAAACGGGCGCGCGTAAGAAACCGCCAAGCGTTTTACCGCCTACGTTATTTTCAACTTCGTTTTTAAGTTTTTGAATAACGTCTACGTACTTTAAGCAACTACCACCCGTAACGCGTACGCCGTTATCACGACAAAGACGCATAAACTCAACGGCTTCTTCTTCGCTAATGGTGATAGGTTTATCTATAAACATAGGAACGCCTGTTTCAATATACGGTTTAGCGTACTTATAGTGGTTATTACCGTGGCGCGCAGTTATCACTACACCGTCAACTTTACCAACCATTTCATCGTAAGTATCCATAATTTTAACGCCGAATTCAGCGTTTAATTTTTCCATTGCCGGGAGTTCGTGACTGTATACGCCAACAACTTCAACGTCGCTAAACTTTTTAATATCACGAATATAACCTAAAAAGGTGTTTGCGTGAGAGTTTTCACAACCTAAAATAACTATTTTTTTCATAATTCACCTATTAAAATTTTCTTTCAAGTGGGTTTTCAGCGTGTACTTGTTCAATTACGCCTATAACGTCGCGCGCCATTTCGCAAGTAACGTATAAATTATCTTTTTCACCCGTTAAATATTTATATAAATCTTCGTAAATTTTTTGAGTACCAACGTCAAAAGCCGAACCGTTAAACTTACCTTCTTCTTCATGAGTTATAAGTTTTTCGCTACAATAAATAGGCTCGCCTGCTTCGTTTTTTAAGAAAGTTTCTTGAACAGGACGTTCTGGGTTTTCGCCGTCAACTATATACTTTAGTTTATACCAAGACATAGTGTCGCTTAAATACGTACCCTTGCTACCCATAATTTTAAGATTGTAACCACAATACGCGTCAATACTATGCATTTCAACGTCAACAAGCGGTTTGTTAGGCGCGGTAATTAAAATTTTAGAGTAGTCGTCAGCGTCGCCAGACGTTAAGCAGGTGTCAAGTTTGCTATATACAACTTTCGCGTTTTTATCAAAATCTAAAAAGCCAAGCGCCATACCGATAGGGTGCGGACCTGTATTATAAGTGCTACCGGCAAGTTTTTTAAGTAAAGTTTGCCAGTCCCAACGGCGTGAAAATCCGTTATAACGAATATTTATTTGCTTAATATCGCCAAGTTTACCAGACTTTACAAGTTTATACGCTTCTATAAAGAAAGGAGCGAAGAAAGTTTGTTGAAAAACTGCTAACTTAACACCGTTATCTTTTGCGGTTTTGATAAGGTCGTTACACTCGTAACGGTTTCTACCAAACGGCTTTTCAACCATAACGTTAAAGCCGTGAGAAAGTAAATCTTTGGTAATTTCGTAGTGGTTTTCGCTATACGAAGCGTTTACCACAACGTCGATATCGTTAACGTTAAAAAGGTCTTTATAATCGGCAAAAACTTTACTCCCTTCATACAAATTAAGCGCTTTGTTACGACGGAATTCATCAGCGTCAACAACGTATTTTATATTAAAAAGTTGATTTCTTTCACTTGTTAAGTGGGCGCAATGTATATCTTTACCACTTCTACCTTGACCTATAATAGCCAAATTAAGTTTTTTCATAATAATACCCCTACAAATAATATTATCCTTTAGGATACGTTTATGATAACGCATATTTTTTACAAAGTAAATATATAAAATTGGATAAAAACATTGCAAAAACTAAACAAAGCATTTATAATTAAATTATGGATAAATATTTTTTAGACGTTCAAACTTGTAATTTTTTTATAATTACGCTGTTTTGCAACAAAAAAAACAAGCGTTTTCAATGCACGCGCATAATTTATACGAACTTATATTTTTTATTAAGGGCGATGCTTTTCATATTATAGAAGATAGAAAATATCAACTTTCTAAATACGACCTTATTTTGATACGCCCGTCTAAATACCATTATATGGAAATTGAAAGTAATAACGACTACGAACGTTACGATATTTTACTTAACGCCGACTTTTTTAATTTTAACGAAATTAAAGGCTTTAATAATTTTAGCGAAGTTGTAAACTTATCGGAAAACCAAATAGCAAAAGATATTTTTAGTAAACTAAACTATTATAACGCTAAACTTAACGAAAGCGATTTTAATTCCGTTGCTATATTGCTACTTAAAGAATTGTTTTATAATTTATCAACCTACAACGCCCCTATAAAAAAGGAATATTCTACGCTAACGCCTGTATTATCGTCCGCTTTAAAATATATGAACGAAAACTTATTTACTATATCCGGCGTTAACGAAATAGCCGATAAACTTTACGTAACACCGTCGTATTTATTTAGGCTTTTTAAACAAGAACTTAACACCACCCCTAAAAAATACATAACCGATAAACGTTTATTACACGCTCAAAATATGATACTCTTAGGTAAAAATCCAACCGTTGTTGCTAACGAGTGCGGTTTTAACGATTATACTGCTTTTTACCGTAGTTATTTAAAATTTTTTGGGCGCTCCCCTTCTAAAGAAGGTATTAAAAAATAAAACAAAAAAGCAGGTTTAAACCTGCTTTTTTTTATTATTTTTTTGTTTGTTTAAACGCTACACAACTTGATTGCACCAGTTATCAATTTGTTTTAAGTAGGGGTTTTCGTTATTATCTTTTTTAACGGATTTTAAATATTCCTTAATTTCCTTACGGTGCATAATAAGCTCAAACTCGTCAATAGCGTCGTTGCCAACGTAAGAAAGATAATTTACGAGCGCAAGATAATATTCCATACAAAAGTTATTATAAAGCTGTGTATCAATAGTACCTTTGCCGAAGTTTTTACGAAGTGAACGGCGCTCTTTAAGGGTTTTTTCTAACCAATCTTTAGCATCGCCTTCGCCAAGATATTGTTTAGCTATAAAAAGATTTCTAAAAACGTAAGCCTTAAATAAAGAAATAAGACCTATAACGTCGTTATTTTCCCTAGACGGGGTGCGTTCTTCTAGACGTTCGATAGCATCGATAGATTTTTCAGCATACTCTTTAGCCTTCTCGTTAAACCTGCGCTTCATACTATCGTCAAACTCGTCATTATTTGCGATAAGCATATATGCAAATGCAAAATGCTCTGCAATAAACACGGCAGCCCACTCGTCAAAAACGCCGATATCGTCGTCAAGTAAAACAGCTTCGTAATGACGGTAGTCGTTCCTAAACTTCCAGAAAACGTCCTCATCAATATAGACGTCGGAATTTGGTTTTGCTTTGATATTCATAACCATTTCTAAAAAGGAAAGACTTATGTTAACTGAAAGCGCAAGCTCTTCTGAAAACTCGTAATGATGGGTATTGTTAAACTCTAAAATTTCATTATAAACCTTCTTTTCATCGCCAAACATATGCGCTGCTTGTAAATAGAACAGCAGATATTGGGCAAGCTCGTAATCGGAGCATTTTGAACCGGTTTCAGAGTAGTGCGAAACAATTTTATCGTGTATAAGGTATCTGTTATTTATAAGATACATTTTATTTTCGTTTATAGACATCTTTTGACGACTAATAAAATATTGCACGATACCGTTTGCGAAAACTTCTTGAGAAGAATCATCATCGATAGGTTGCACGAAGGAGTTATCAAAATCCGATGGTAAAACAACGTCTTCATTAATCCTTTTAACGCAATGCACCTTTTTTTGACCGTAAGACGATAATACGTAACCGAGTTCAAAAAACAAATTGTTGCTTACCGCGCCGTCGCTACGGTTTTGGAATATAACGATTGCTTGGTTACAAGTTTTAATTTGTTGTAAAACGGTATCGCCAACAGATGAAAACATTGAATTATTATCTGAGTTGCCACCGATTGAACAAACGTAATTATATCTTTTTTCTAAGATATCTTTTACAAGCGTAGCAACCTTGTTTGAACCGCTCCACGCGATAAACACCCTATCCTTCATATAAAAATTAATCCCCCAAATATGTATTAACGTCGTTTAACATTTTAGACATTTTAGCAACGACCTTAGTAACCTGATATCCATCGATAAGCGCGTGATGAACGGAAATATCAAAACCCATTTCGTATCGGCCAAAGCCGTTTTTAGTAAACTTACCCCAAGTAATACGTGGGATAGAAGACTGCTCTACGTTGTTAAAATTATACGGATTGATTACCGAAACTAAATCCATCCACGGTATGCACGAAATATAAATAACGTCGCTCCTATCATGGGATTCAAAAGGGCCTTCGCTAACGGATGACTTTTTTAGCGCTATATCTTGACGCGACCTATTGTAAAACGACGTAAAATCTTCACCATACTCGGTCATACAAGTAACGATGACTTCATCAGGACGTATAACCACGTAACTGGGGTTTACTACGTCGTATGAAACAGGTTTACCGTCTACAATACGCGTACGCATCTCTGGCACAGAGTTTACAGACTTACTTAAAATATACAAAAAGCAAGAAAAAAACGATTTATCTTTACTTTTGCAATAAGTTACTAAATCGGTTACGTCGAGCCTTGTCGTTAACGAAAAAGTAGGATTTGTGTAATTGATGAAATTTTCATACTGGGACTTCCTTCCCCAAGTATTTATATCGATAAGCTTCATACTAAATAAGAGAAGAAAGTTCCCTTAAACTCCTTATGATTTTTTTACAATTTTTTAATGCAAAATCGTCTGGTGAAATTAAATCTAGCACCATAACGGGTATAAAATTACCGTTGACCGCACCTTGTATACCAGTTAAAGAATCTTCTAACACAATGGCGTTTTTGGGTAAAACACCCACACCGTCCACCGCCGTTTTAAAAATATACGGATCTGGTTAGAACGATTGCCTACGTCTTCAGCAAAAACGGCGTTATCAAATAGCGCATTAATATCCAAACCTTTTAACCTAAAAAGTTTTTGGGCGCGCTTCTTATGACTAGACGTCGCTAAAACGGTTTTAATACCCTTGCTTTTTAATAGTGAAACGACGTCTAAAAAACCATCTTTGACGGCAAAATCCCCACTATCAATAGCAGTATTGACGTAATCTAACATAAAATTGCGATAAGCAGGAACGTCTAAATCGGGATAAAGCGAACTAAGCTCACTTCTAATTAAAACCTCGTTTTTGCCACAAGTGCTTTGACGATAATCTTCCGTTAAAGAAAGGGAGAATTTTTGATTTGCTTTGTTAAAAGCTTTCTTCCACAAGCTTTCGGTATCAAAAATTACACCGTCCATATCAAATACAACTGCTTGTACTTGCATAATCCCCCCCTAAATAAATGTTAACAAGATAAGTATACAACAAAATAATTAAAAATTCAACAATAATTATACTTTTACCATATTTTTGCTTTTTGTGAATAAATAATTGATTTTTTTATAATTTTATTGAATTATCCCTAAGTTTGATTTATAATTAAGTTAAAGAACTATTTTGGTGGAATTATGATAGATAAAACTTTACTTTTAATTATTTACGGCGCATATTTAATATTGCTTTCTTTAATAACCTTTTTTATGTACGGCTTAGATAAACGCAAAGCCAAAAAAGGTAAATGGCGCGTGCCTGAAAAACTGTTGCTATTATTATCTTTTATAGGTGGGGCGTATGGTGGCTTTATCGGGATGAAGTTATTCCGTCACAAAACTACTGGTGAACATTGGTACTTTACCGCCGTAAATATTTTAGGCTTAATTATACACACCACCCTTTTAATACTTATAGGTTTTGTTTTTAAATTTTAACAAAATAAAAGCACCCGTTTGGGTGCTTTTTTTAATTTTTACTAAAAACGGCGTTTTCGTTATGCGTTAACTACGTATTTTGGAAAAGCTTCGCCGTCTTCACCTAAAAAGGTAAACGTCGTCTTGCCGTTAGAAAACTCTATCAAAGTGCCGTAAAGATTTTTATAATCTTTTGAAACTTGTGAACCCGTTATAACGGGATAATTATGCGGTTGATGGTCGGCTTCACTTGGGGGTGAAACTAAAAAGTAATGGATATGCCCACAAAGCATAAAGTTTAAGCCTTTACTATTTAACGCCTTTGCCCATTTATTAAAAGTAGCATAATCGATATCAAAAATACCGTTCATACTGTTTTTAAGCATAAAACTCGTATGGCTTACGGCAAAAAGGTATTTATCTTTGCTAAACTTGGCGTTTTTAATAAATTTAAGTTCTTGTTTACGGTAATCCTCAAACACGTTAGAATAATTATACTCTACAGAGCTATCCCACTTGTCTTCGCCACAATCTAAGGCTAGACCTGATAGTGAGCGAAAATTAAACTTAAAGTAGCCTTTTTGACCGTCCATACCGACGTATTTATACAAATACTCAGCAAATCTACCACGCGTATCGTGATTGCCACGAACGAACAGCACGGGAATACTACCTAAAGTTATTTGACCGATAAACTCGTTTAGTCTATAAATGTCTTCTTTTTTATCACACTCGCCATAATCGCCGTTAATGATGATAAAATCTACCCCGTTATGTGGTTTAACTAAGTTTTTGGCGATATCGTACATGCCGTGGATATCTGCAAGATAGTATGCTTTTAAGTTATTAACGCTGTCGTTTTTAAAGTCAAATTGATACTCGACTTCTTCTTTAAACTCTGGGAAGTACGTTTTTTTATCGATAACGTCACGTATGATAACGGTATACTTACCAGCCTTATCTAAAACCGATTGTGGAATAATAATTTTATGTACGTCATCAGCCGTGGGAATTATACCCCCGTTTACCTCGTAATAACGTTTGCCATCTATTTTTATGCTTACTTGAGCGTTGTTTTTGGGGATGATTACAAAATGATACTCGTTTTTAACTATAAAAATATTTGGATAGAACTTCACTTTAACACTCCTAAAATTTAGCCGTTTAATACTAGTGATTTATTCACCTTTATTTTATCAATAATGAAACAATAATTCAACAAAAAACTTGAAATTCATATTTTTTTTGTTTATATTAAACCTTTAATATTAAAATTTGTAAAAATTTATCTACCCTGTTGACAAATTTAGGTAATTTGCTATAATTTTTTTAGGTGGCAAAATGAAAAATTTATCAGTAAGTAGATCAATTAAATACTACATGGGTAGTTATACGACGCTGTCGTCTTTTTGGCATGATGAAAACGTGTTGATTGATGAAAGTAAACTTTTTTACGTTACCGATGGCGAACTTATAATACGCACTTTTGGTAATGAAATTATTTGTAAAAAAGGTGACGTTGTACTTATCCCCGCAGGGGTTAAACACGATTACTTTTTGCCCAAAAACGGTAGCGCAAAAAAGCATTGGTTTCACTTTTCGATACAGGCAAACGGCGTAAGCGTTTTTAACGATTATTTTATACCGATACGAACGCCTTTTGATGATAAATCAATAGAAGATTTATTTATAAAAGTAAATAAACCCGTTACCAACGAGTGCGACGCCTTAATGCAATCTAGTTTTATATTGGAAATTTGCTCGATTTTAATTAATAAGTCGGGAAAACTTAAAAACCAACCCGAAACCACCGATATCGAGCGGGTTATTAGATTTATTAACGAAAATTTATCATCAGATATCCATCTTGAAACACTAAGTAATTTAGCAAATCTATCCCCTAATTATTTAGTTAGAAAGTTTAATAAAGTTGTTGGCATACCCCCGATGAAGTATTTGCTTAACGCCCGCATAGAAAGCGCAAAAACTCTTTTACTAAACACCGATTTAAGCATTTCAGCAGTTATGCAAAAAGTAGGTATATACGACTCTGCATACTTTTCTAAACTGATTAAATCAGCAACGGGGTATTCGCCAAGGGTATTTAAGAAAATGTTAGGAAAATAAAATTAAAGGAAAACATTATGAAAAATATTTTAATGATAGCGACTGGTGGCACTATAGCATCAAAGGTTAGCACGGACGGTTTAACACCACAAATCACCGCGGATGAACTTTTAAGTTTTGTGCCGGAACTTAATAGTATTTGTAAGGTTACGACTGTTCAACCATTTTTAAAAGATAGTACCAACGTTTACCACAAACATTGGCAAGAAATTGCTTCCATAATAGAAGTAAATTTTGATTTGTACGACGGTTTTGTAATAACACACGGCACGGACACCATGGCTTATACGGCTGCAGCGCTTTCTTATCTAATACAATTAAGCCCCAAGCCGATTGTTTTAACGGGTTCACAAAAATCAGCATATTTGCGCGATACAGATGCCCGCAATAATTTAATAGGTGCGTTTACTTTTGCTACCGACGATAAAGCGCACGGCGTCCATATAGTTTTTGACGACAAAGTTATCGCAGGCACACGTGCTAAAAAGACCCGTACTAGAAGCTATAACGCATTTTCTTCTATAGACTATCCGGAAATCGCCGTGATTAGAGACGGAAAAGTTATATATTATATTAAAGATGAAAAGCCTTTAAAAGCAAAATTCTACCATAAACTTAATCCAAATATCTTTGTAATAAAAATGATACCTGGTATGAGTCCTGAAATTTTTAAATACCTAAAAAAACATTACGACGGCGTTATAATAGAGTCGTTTGGTTCGGGCGGGTTACCTATGTATGAAGATGATTTGTTTATCGATAGGCTTAAAGAATTTACAACTGCTGGTAAAACGGTGGTTATCGGCACACAGGTAGAGCGTGAAGGCAGCGCCCTTGACACGTATGAAGTAGGTAGACGTCTAAGCGAGATTGACGGTGTGTTAGAAGAGCGTTCTATGACACTTGAAGCTACGGTGGCAAAACTTATGTGGATACTTGCGCGTGAAGATAATAAGGAAAATATTGAAAAACGCTTTTTAACGCCGATTGGAAAAGATATTATTCAATAAAAAATTAATTACAAACCCCCTTTTAGGGGGTTTTATTTTGTAAAAAATTAGGTAAATATATCGTTGATTTTTACTTTTTACGGTGCTATAATATGTAACAACGGAGGATCGTATGGCTAAAAGTTTTGAAATGGATATGACGAAAGGGTCTCTTTTTAAAAAAATCGTCCTTTACGCCCTACCCCTGCTTGCGACAAATCTACTACAACTATTATTTAACGCTGCGGACGTCGCTATAGTTGGACACGCCACCAACGGCGTCGATACCGAAATAGCCGTTGCGGCAGTTTCTTCTACGACGTCGCTAGTAAACTTAATAATAGGATTATTTATCGGGTTGTCGGTGGGCGCTAACGTAATTTTAGCGCGCACTATTGGCGAAAACGATATGGATAAAGCCCGTAAAATAGTTTCTACGTCGATACTTATAAGTTTAATAGTTGGCGTGGCTTTGATTGGTATTTGCGTACCGCTTTCAAAAACATTTTTACAATTACTTAACTGCGACGAAGCTGTATTACCACTTGCTACGAAGTATTTACAAATTTACTTTGCAGGGTTACCGATAATACTATTATATAACTTTTCATCCGCAATACTTAGAGCGGTTGGCGACACTAAAAGACCTTTAATTTACCTTATGATTGCAGGCGTAATGAACGTTGGGCTTAACGCACTGTTGGTTTTTGTATTTAAACTTGACGTTGAAGGCGTAGCAATTGCAACGGTGGTTTCACAAGGGATATCGGTGGTTTTGGCAATAATTGCTTTAATAAAATCTGATGGCTACGCTAAACTTGACCTTAAAAACCTTAAAATTTATAAAAAAGAACTTATTGAAGTTTTGCAAATAGGTATACCGTCGGGTGTACAAAGTTGCGTGTTTGCTATATCTAACGTACTTATACAGGCGGATATAAACAGCTTTGGACAAACGGCTATGACTGCAAACGGTGTTTCATCTCAAGTTGATGGGTTTATATACAATTCTATGACGGCTATCGCGCACACTACGTCGGTATTTGTAAGCCAAAACTACGGTGCGCAAAAACATGATAGGATTAAAAAAACCATTATTTATTGCGTAATTTGCACGACTTTATTGGGGATATTTACCGCGATAATCGCGCTATCTTTAAGCGACCCGCTTATGACGTTACTTGGTGCAAAAAATTTAGAAACGCGTGAAATTGCTAAACTCCGTATGACGATACTTGGGCTATCTTATTTTACGTGCGGTATAATGGACGTATTTGCGCTTGGTTTAAGGGGCTTGGGAAAATCGACTTCTTCAATGGTAATATCTATATTTTTCTGTTGTGGTGTAAGAGTACTGTGGCTTAAAACGATAGTCGCTAACGTATGGCACACTATGGCTGCAATATATATAATTTACCCGATAACTTGGGTGCTAGCATCTTTAACCTTTTTGGTAATGCTAATATATACGTACAAAAAAATGAAAATAAAATTTGCTGAAAACAAAAAACTACTTAAATAGAAAAATTGCAACAAAAAAGACACCACGTAGGTGTCTTTTTTTGACCTTTTAACATTTTACGGATAATGCAATAAGTGTTTGCGACGGCAAATAAAACCCCCACATAGATATTGTTACAAAATTCATTAACCCATTAGGAATATTAATATTTAATACTGATGAAAAATTAAATAACCCCACGGAAACGTCGCACCCGATAAATAGAATTAACCCTATAAAAAATAAAATATAGCGCCTATCTAATTTTATTAAAAACGAACTTTCAGTAGCGTTAATTAAAAGCATAGTAAAATAAAACGCGCAAAGCCCTGTTAATAAATCCAATAAACCGTTTAACTTTAATATAATACAAACTATAATAGGCAAAAATACCCTAACTAAAATGGAAATTAAATTGACCTTTTTATTAATAAAACAAATCCTAACAAAGTATAAAAATTGCGCTATTATAAAAGTGGTTAACCCCAGTATAAAGTGGTTATTTAAAACTAGTAAAAAATAATCCGAAATAAGCGTAAAAACAAGTGCTAACGAAGTTAAAATAGCATCTAATTTACTATAAAAAATAAAAACTACTGAATAAATTAAACATAAAATTATAGACGTGTACTTAATTAAAACGGTATCGTAGCAAGTTAAAATATCCCCCACCAAAAGTAGGACGTACAGCACGACTTCTATTAAAATAAAGACATACGTTATCAACGATTTTACGTTTAAGTTTATTTTGTTAAGCATCTTTAATAATTAAATTACCGTCAATTGTTACTAAGTGGCAAGCGCTACCGAAGTCTTCTTCATAATAAATATAAACAAGTTTTTTATCGTCGTCCACGGCGATTTCGCTATAACCACCTTTATCGGGATCAATTACTTGTACGGTGGAAAAAGTCTTACCGTTATCAAAACTTGCTTTTAGCGTTACGAACTTCCTTTCCGTCCAAACGGAAGTCCCTAGGGGGACGGGTGCGTTTTTATACTCGTCAGGACGGTTATCACAGTTGGTAAATAAAATAACTTCTCTATTATTAAAAGTAATTTTATCAACACTACCATAGCAAATAGTATCGTATAAGTTTGGGTAAGGCGTAAAATCCGTTAAACCGTTTTTAACATCAAAATAAGCCCCTGCCCTGTAATTGCAATTAAGCCTAATATTTAGATAAAAACTACCATCTGCTAACGACACGCAAGAAGTTTCGTTAGGGGACGGGGTAGAAAAAGCATCAACTAAAAGGTTGCTAACCTTAAACGTTGTACCGTTATCGGTTGAATATAACACCCCAACGACTGACGGAAAGTGCGAGTCGACTTCTTTACCGGCTGATTTAAGCACGCTCCAAAACGGAACTATTAAAACACCGTCCTTATTGCAAGCGCCATGCCCTGGTCCTAACGCAAAGACGTTGCGTTTATCTAAAAAGGTGTGCTTTGTTATATCAACTGGCTCACTAAACGTTAACCCGTCGTCCCGACTTACTGCGTGCATAACCCTACCACCATTTATAGAATAGTCTTCACAATAAAAAAAGTGTATGGCGTTATCGTTGCCAACAACCATAACAGGGTTATTTACCGTTTTATGGGTATCGCTAGACTCCACCAACACTATCGGGTCGGAAAAAGTTTTGCCGTTATCGGTTGAACGCTTTAAAATTATATCCATTTTTGCCCAATCTCCAGAAGTGGTGCGCGCTTCGTTATAAAGTAATAGCGTGCCTTTTTTGGTAACAACCATCCCTGGTATACGATATTGGGCATACTTTAAGTTTTTAGCGTATATAGTTTTTTTACTTAATATTGCTTCCATAATAGTACCTAAAAATATAGTATCACTTTACTAAGATAAATTCAACCCCTTTTTACAAAATGAAGCTTTATATATCTATTTTTTATAAAATAAGCGCGCCAAAAATAGCAATAGACATAGGGATATTATTTCAAAATAAAAGTGTGCCCACTATACTTCGCAAAAAGCGAAATATGGTGGGCTTTATCTTATCCACAAAAATTAAAGATTTAAGTTATATTTTTAGCCTTGTGGCTAAAAGTGATATGCAAGTATCTTGCGTTATATTTTGACCTATGGTCAAAGTTATATTATATTTGCCTATCTTTCACTACAAGTGAAAATATCACTTTGCGTTAGCAAAATATCACGCCGAAGGCATATCACTTGCCGTTAGGCAAATATAGTTGTGGCGTAACGATAAATCCCTATCGCTGCGCCACTAAGGCACACGTATACCATTATTTTTTACTTGTTAAAGAAATTATCCTTCAAATACTTAATAGCATCAATATAACCGTCAAAACCCTTGCCTGCAATTTTTTGCTTGGCAACTAAAGAAACGTAAGAAATTTTTCTAAAATCCTCACGCGCGTCGACGTCGGTAATATGTACTTCTACCGTAGGAATATCAACTGCTTTTAAAGCGTCTAAAATGGCAACGCTAGTATGCGTAAACGCACCGGGGTTTATTACGATGCCGTCGATTTTTTTAAACGATTTTTGAATTTTATCGACGATTTTGCCTTCGTAATTAGACTGAAAACAGGTAACCTTCACTCCCAAAGACTTGCACTCTTTTTTAATTAAGTTTACAAGCGATTTATAATCAGACTTACCGTATAAATCAGGCTCTCTAACGCCAAGCATATTTAAGTTTACGCCGTTTATTACTAAAATTTTCATAATAAAGATAAAATCTCCTTCGCGATATTTTCTGGTGTGGAAGAATTTTGCACCATAAAATCAGCAAACTGTCTGTATAAAGGCTCTCTTTCTGCCTTTAACTTTTTAAGTGTTTCGACATCTTTAGATAGTGGTCTACCGTCGGTTTCTAGCATAGATAAATCCCTATCAATACGCACCGTTACGCCGTTTTGTTTAACTAAAAACAAGTTACGGTTGAATTTAACAATGCCCCCACCAGTCGCGATAATTTTACCGCGTTCTTTACAAACAGAAGATAAAACTTCGGTTTCTAGTTTGCGGAAATGGTCTTCGCCATCATCAGCAAAAATTTGCGGGATAGATTTACCTGCTAGTTTGACGATTTCCTCATCGGTATCGATAAAATCTTTACCCGATAGCGTAGCAAGAACCTTGCCAACGGTAGTTTTACCCGAACCCGGCATACCTATTAAAACAACGTTTAACGTCTCTTTTTTAAGGTCGTTATAAACGTCCTCAATTAAACTATCGGGAAACTTTTTATTTAAAAATATATCTAAAGCATATTTTGCTTGCGCCACAAGCATTTTTAACCCGTTTACGTACTTAAGCCCCTTTTGCGATGCTAAAAACAATAGTTTTGTAGTAAAAGGATTATACGTTACGTCGGCTACGCCTTCTAATAAATCAAACCCGTCTAAGGTTATAGGCGCGCTTTCGGTATTAGGATACGTGCCAACGGGGGTCGTATTTATAATTACTTGTACGTCTTTAACTAATAAATAGTTTTGATAATTGACTTCGCCATTTCGTGAAACTGTAACTATTTTTTTAGCGCCCAAATGCCGAGAAACCGCAACGGCAGTCCTGCCAGTACCACCAGTACCTAGTATCATAACGGTTTTATCTTTTAAAACGATACCAGCGGAATTTAACATATAAATCATACCGTAAAAATCGGTATTATAGCCGTATAAAACGCCATCCCTTTTAACCACCGTGTTTACAGCGGAAAGCTCTAACGCAAAAGGATCAACTACGTCTAAATATTTGATGACGCTTTCTTTATAAGGTATAGTTACGTTAAACGCCGTATACCCTGCGTTTAATATAAAATCGCCCACCCCGTCCTCGGGGATTTCGCACAAATCATAAAGATATTGACCGAATTTTTCATGTATGATTTTAGAGTAACTGTATTTAAGCGTCTTGCCTATTAAACCGTACTTCATTTGCTACCTATAATACTTCGTTATACGCACCTAAAAAGGTAAACGCTTCTGCACCGACGTCGAGTTCTGCAATAAGGTTAAGTACCGCTTGCGATTTGATATCCCCCTCGAAATCAAAGTAAAACATAAACTCGAAATTAGCGCCTGTCATCGGACGGGACTCTAACTTGGTTAAGTTGATACCGAGCGAATAGAATTTTGCCAAAAGTTTATACAAGCTACCGGGCGTGTGCGGAAGCGTAGTCATAATACTTAATTTTTTTGCACCGTCAAAAAGCTCTAAATCTTTAGCGATAACGATAAAACGGGTGTAATTGCTGTTGCTATCTTGTATATCTGCATCTAAAATTTTAAGACCGTAATACTCTGCACACTCTCTAGAAGATAACGCACCTAAATCCGTCCTACCACTATCTTTAACCATTTTGCTTGCTAAAGCAGTGTTGGCTACGGGCGTAATTTTTACCCCGGGGAACTTTTCTAAATACTTACGGCACTGGTTTATAGCCTGCTCGTGCGAGATAATTTCTTTAATATCGCTAATTTTAACACCGTTATTTACTATAAGGTTATGATAAACGGGCATACGTAAGCTTTTTACGATGTAAAACTTATGCTCCTTCATCAAATCGTAAACGGCGTTTACCGAGCCAGCGTAACTGTTTTCAATAGGAAGCACGCCGTACTTACAAAAGCCCTTTTCAACAGCGTTCATAACGCCTTCAAAATTTTTAAAGTAAGTTATATCTGCAATCTCAAAAAGCTTATCTGCTGCAATACCAGAGTTAGCGCCTTCTACCCCTTGGCAAGCGACCTTTGCCCTTACTGGGAAGGGCTTAAAACCATCTGCTATGGCATTTTTAAGCTTAACTACCGTGGGCGAAGTATACTCGCTATTAACGGTTTGGTAAGCTTTGCTGGTTTCAAACAAACTTTCAAAAACCCTTTTTAAGTAGACTTGTTTATCAGGCTCAACGTCCTCGGTTACCCTTAAAATAATATTCTTTTCGCGCTCGGGATCGAAAGTCGATTTACCCGTTTGTTTTTTTGCTTGGGTAACCTTGGAAACGAGTTCCATCCTTTTTAAGTATAAATTTTTAATCTCGTCATCGACTTGGTCGATGCTTTGTCTAACTTCGGATAAATCCATAATAATCACCTTTTATAAAACGTCGTATATCGCTATTGCCGCAACTGCTTCGATAACAGGTACAACCCTTAAAGCGATACAGCTATCGTGCCTACCCGTAGCGGTAAGCGTAACGTTTTCCATCGTGTCTAAATTGACTGTTTGTTGCTCTCTTAAAATAGTGGGGGTGGGTTTAACTGCAACGCGAAAAGTTATCGGCATACCGTTTGCTAAACCACCGTTTATACCACCGTTATTGTTTGTTTTTGTTTTAATTTTGCCTCCGTCTACGTAAAGTGGATCGTTTGCAACCGAACCGTTTAACGCGCTAAGCGCAAAACCTTTACCAAATTCAATACCCTTAATTGCAGGCACGCCGAACGCTAAGTGGGATATGATGCTTTCGATACTATCGAACATAAACTCACCCGTGCCAACAGGTACGCCTGTAACAACGCACTCTACCACGCCACCAACGCTATCGCCGTTTTTTGCTGCGGTAGAAATTTCTTCTTCCATACTAGCTTTGAAAGAATTATCAGCTAACGGAAAATTTACGTCGTAATCGGTAAGGTCGGGTACGTTAGGGTCTACGTCGGTATAAGATAGCCCCTTAACTTTACCTATTTGTGAAACGTAAGCACTAATAGAAATGCCTTTTTGCTGTAAAAGTTGTTTACAAATACCACCCGCAATACAAATAGGTGCGGTCATCCTGCCGGAAAATTTGCCACCACCACGGTAATCAAATCTATTGCCGTATTTTACCCAAGCAGGAAAATCAGCATGAGACGGGCGTGGGGTTTTTACAACGTTAGCGTAATCTTTGCTCCTTTGGTCTTGATTAAATATAACCGAGTGCAAAGTATTGCCGTCGAATTCACCCAAATCTGTAACACCTGATAAATAGTTTACAGTATCAGCTTCGTTACGCTTTGTTGAATACACCGTTTTTTTAGGCTTACGCCTATCACAAAACTCTTGCAAAAGCGCTTTATCAAAAGAGTCCCCCTTGTTAAAACCGTCTACTACTACGCCGATTTTATCGGCATGGGAAGCGCCGTAAACTTTAATATTAAGTTTTTTACCGTTAAAAACTGACACGTTGTTATCGTTAAACATATTAAACGATTTTGCCCCCTAAAAGTTTGAAATCTTCAAAAAAAGTTGGATATGATTTATTTACGGCTTCAGCACCGTCAATGATGATATCACCATTTACAATAAGCGAAAGTATTGCCCCAGACATAGCGATACGGTGATCGTTATAAGCGTTTATTACGCCACCCGTTGCCACACCTCCGTACACGTAAAGGTCGTCGCCAACCCTTTGCGCCTTGATAGATACCGAAGAAAGCATATCAATAACGGATTTTACCCTGTCGCTTTCCTTAGCGGTAAGCCTTTGAATATTTTTTATAACGCTAACGCCCCTACATGCCGATGCTAATACCGAAACGATAGGCACGGTATCGGGATAATCAGATGCGTCGAACGTAAAAGCGTTTAAATTGTTTTTACGTACGCTAACGGCATCGCCATTAACGGTTACGATAGCGCCTGCGCTTTTTAATACGTCTAAGATGACCTTATCGCCCTGTGGACTATTTAAGTTTAACCCCGTTACTGTACAACTACCTGAAATTGCCCCGCCAACAAGCATAAAGCCTGCGTTAGACCAATCGCCTTCAACAGTTAAGTTGTTAGGCTTAATATAACCTGTACCACCGTAAACGACGTACCCCGTATCTGTGGTTTTTACTTTTACACCAAAATCTGATAACAAATTTAACGTGATATCTACGTAAGGCGACGACGCTAGTTTTGACGTTAAAGTTATAGTGCTTACGCCATCTAAAACGGAAAGCGCAAACAATAACCCCGTGATGTATTGCGAACTTATATCGCCCCTGATTTTATAATCGCCAACGGTTAATTTGCCACTAACTTTAATAGTATCTGCGCAAATAATTTTAGCACCGTGTTCTGTTAATACGTTAACCAAATCTAAAATCGGTCTTTGCATAAGTTTGCCGTGACCAACAAACTCGTACTCGCCACCAATGGCTAAAGATAACGGAAGTAAAAATCTTAAAGTATAACCAGATTCACCCGCATCTAAAACTGTGCTTTTATCATTAAACAAAGCGTTTAGACAATTTTTTGTAGCGATAATATCCGCCGACGGGGTAAAATTTACGTCTATATTAGACTTTGCAAGCGCCAAACAGATTAAAAGCCTATGGACGTACGATTTTGATGAAATTGCTTTTACTGTGCCGTCAAAAGAGGACGGTTTTAAACAAACTTTCACTTAAAAATACTCCTTTAAGTCGGTAAAAGAAATCCTTTCGATACGGCAATCACCAATGCCGTATACTGAAATAATATCGATATAATCGCCAGCGCGTTTTTTATCGTAAAAGGCTGTTTTTGCTAAAAGTTCAGTATCAAAGTCGGTATCAGATAAATATTTACCCAAAGTACCGATAATATTATCGTAAACATCTTGACTGATATTACCCCTTTTTAGGGCGGAATTAACCATAATTTTAACCCCCATAGCCACAGCATTACCGTGTGAAATGGTGTAATTACTTAATTTTTCGACCCCGTGGGCAGGTGTATGACCAAGATTTAATAGTTTACGTACAGACTGCTCGAATTCATCAGCCTCGACGATTTTACGCTTATAATCAATGGATAGATAGATTAAATCGGTTAAATTTTCTAACGCGCCTAAGGCAAATAAATTAAAAATATCCTTGTCTAGTAAGGCGTATTTAACCATTTCACCCATACCGTCGTTAAAAACGGCTTGTGGCAAAGTTGATAAACAAGCAACGTCGCAAAGCACTAGTTTTGGTTGCTTAAAAGCGCCCACTAGGTTTTTACCTTCGGGTAAATCTACACCCGTTTTACCACCTACGGAAGAATCTATCTGGGCAAGTAAAGTCGTGGGGATTTGGATAAAATTAATACCCCTTAAGTACGTTGCGGCTAAAAATCCGGATAAATCGCCAACGACGCCACCACCAAGCGCTATGATAAAATCTTTACGCGTAATGCCGTTTTCAGCCATAAATGACAAAATTTTGCTATACGTAGTGAGGTTTTTTGAACCTTCACCTGCTTTAATGACGTACTTTATAGCGTTATAACCACCATCTTTTAAGGCGTTTAATAAAACGTCGCTATATAATTTATCAACGTTATCGTCGGTAACAACAACAGCCGTACCCGACAAAAATGCTTTGGATAAATATTTGCAAACGTCTTGTATGATGCCGTTACCGATAATAATATCGTATGAACCAGACGCTTGTACTACAATTTTTTTAGTTTTTGTCATTTTGTTTATTCCTTAATCTTTCTGCAGAAAGTTTTTTATCGTTGCCATCGGCAAGAAGCTGTTTAAGTAAAGCCTCGTCCCCATTAGCCAAAGCGTTTTTATACTCGGTTAAGCTTTTAATCATGACGTCGATTTCCCTAACCAAGTTATCGCGGTTATCGTGCATAAGTTGCGACCACATTTCTGGCGAAAGCCTTGCGACACGCGTCATATCCCTAAAACTACCTGCCGAAAACCCCATAAAACTTTGGGCGGTAGGGCTTTTAATATATGCTGAAGAAACTATATGCGCTAATTGCGAAGTATAAGCGATAATCCTATCATGCTCTTCGGCAGTAGTGATAACGACTTGACCAAAACCGATTTCAAACGAAAACGCCTTTACAAAAGCCACCGTCTTTATACTTGCCTTAATAGGCGTAAGTATCATAGACGCCCTATCAAATAGATATGCCGTGGAGTGCTTTATGCCGGAAAACTCCCTACCAGCCATGGGGTGCGCCCCGATAAACTCTAACAAAGGATATTGTACCGACGCAGTTTTAAAAAATGCATCGACTTCACGCTTATTACCACAACAGTCCATAACGATACAGCCGTCTTTTAAGTATGGTAAATAACTTTGTATAGCGTTAACTACTGCGCGTGGATATAATGCAAAAAATATTATATCGAGTTCGTGCGCGTTGCTAAAATTTAATTGTTTTTTGTATGCTGATAAAAGTTTACCGGTTTTTAAGGCTTGCTCGCTAATATCAGCGCCGTAAACGACGTGATCGGTTTTTGACGTTATACATCTCCCAAGCGAACCACCTATTAAACCTAAACCTACGATACCTATATTCATATTATACCTTTAAATTATTGATTTGCCTACTATTGGAAGCATAGTTTTTACTTTTTTCATAACTAAATCGAACTGTTCGGGATTTAACGATTGCGCACCGTCGCAAAGCGCGTGCATAGGATCGTTGTGGACTTCAATCATAAGACCGTCTGCCCCTGCGCCAACACTTGCAAGCGACATTGGTTCAACCAGTTTAGAAATACCCGTCGCATGGCTGGGATCGATAACTATCGGTAAATGCGTAACCCCCTTTAATACGGGTACGGCGGATAAATCTAACGTGTTACGCGTCATCGGCTCGAAAGTTCTAATACCTCTTTCGCATAAAATTACTTCGGAGTCGCCTTCTGACATAATGTACTCTGCACTCATTAAAAGCTCTTGCAAGGTATTTGCCAAACCACGCTTTAATAAAACGGGCTTACCTGTCTTGCCAACCTCTTTTAAAAGCTCGAAGTTTTGCATGTTTCTTGCACCGATTTGAATTACGTCTACGTCCTTAAATAAATCTATATGGAAAGCGCTCATAAGTTCGGTAACGATGGGAAGCCCGGTTTCTTCCTTAGCCTTTAATAGATACTTGATACCTTCGTCACGTAAACCTTGGAAAGCATACGGCGAAGTACGTGGCTTAAACGCCCCACCACGTAGCAAGGTTGCCCCCGACGCTTTTACAGCGTTAGCGACTTCGATAATTTGTTTTTCACTTTCGACCGAACAAGGCCCTGCAATCACGGTGAAATAATCCCCACCGATTTTTGCGCCACCAACGTCGATAACGGTGTCTTCTGGATGGAACTTTCTGTTAGCGTTTTTAAAAGGCTCGCCAACACGTTGTACCTTTTCGACAACGTCTAAGGAAGAAATTAAATCGATATCAACCTTAGAAGTATCACCTATAAGACCGATGACGGTGGAATGTTCGCCACGACTTAAATGCACGTCAAGACCTAAATCTTTAACCCAATCGATAAGGTTTGCAACTTGACCCTCGTCCGAAGTGTTTTTTACTACGATAATCATATAAATACTCCTAAAATGTAATGTTTTTATAAATTAATACCCCAACGGGGTGGTTTTTAACAGTTGTTTTGTTGATTTTTATTAAGTGCTTTGTTTAATAAACGTATGGTAAACGGCTAAAAAACAAGTAGTACTAGGAGGCTAAAAAGCAAATAGTTTACATATTTACAAAAAGCCTAACGACGTAATACGAAGTTTATAAGATAGTGTTACCACCCAACTATCCTAAGTCGCGTGAGTAAGATAAAATTGGGATTAGGTGGACGGATTAAAAACAAGTAGTACTAGGCAGGCTTTGACGCAAATAGTTTACATATTTACAAAAAGCCTAACGACGTAATACGTAGTTTATAAGACGGACACCCCCACTTTTATCTTACGAATAAGACTATAAAAAAAGGTCCTGTATTTACTACAGAACCTTTTGAAACCACGCAAAAATAATCCGATAGCAATACTAACGAGATATGGAATCAATGGTATTAAAATAAAAGTAAAAGTAATTGTTAAAACAAAGTTTCATAATAAAAACTCCTTATGTAATAAAGTATACTCTTGCATATTTTACTTGTCAAGGGTTTTTGATAAATTTTTATTTACTTTTTTTACGTATAATTTTACACTAAGTTAAAAACCAGTTTTTTTTAGCAAAAAAAGACCCCGTGTGCAAACGGGGTCGTAAATTTTAATCATCTAAACACTCTGCAAGCATTTCAAGATAAACTTTATTGATAACAAGTTCTTCTTTATAAGTTTCGTTTGCTGCATCGTGAAGCATCTTTTCATGAGCAGAGAATTTAACCGTATCTTTAATTTTGTATAAAGATGCTTTAGTGCCGTCGAATAAAGGTTCTTTTAACGGGAGCAAGCAACCAACGTCGTGATCCCAGTAGTTGTTTTGAATAGCCCTATAAATATCTTCTTTATAGCAGTTATTCATCTCGAACTTTTGCATAAGGTCGTCTGCAATACGTTGACCTTTTTTAACTGCGTCAAGAACGGTTTCTTTAATAGTGATAACGTATACGCTATCGTAATCAACGTCGTTAATGGTACATTGAACGTAAGAAGTTTCTTTAACGGAAACGTCAATAGGCTTGCCATCCTTTAATACGACTGGGCAACCACCGTACACGTTTTTGAATTTAACGGTAATGTTTCTATTTTGCGGTAATGCGGATTTATCGCCGTCAAACGAAATAGTAGTGGTTAAAGTTATGCCGTCAGAAACGTTTTTAATATTAGTTACGCACTCTTTAACGCCAGCGTCCTCGTAAAGGTCGTAAATTCCGTTACCCGAATATACTTCTAAAACAAGGTTTTTGGGGTTAGAACAATCGTTAGTATGTTGAACCCCCGATAAAGGCAATACCGAACCTGCTTTAGCAAGCGCAGGAATACTGTTTTGGAAACGGTAGAAGGTTACTTCTTTACCGTCCTTGCCAGCGGTATACGTTTGACCGGTAAAGATATCCGTCCAAGTGCCTTCGGGTATCCAGCCTTTTACCTTAGACACGCCTTTGTATACGGATTTAGTGGTAATGGGATTAATTAATAAATCACCAAAGAAGTACTCGTTTTTATACTTATAAGCAAGTTTATTTTCGGGATAGTAGTAATAAAGAGGCTCTGTAATAGCTTTACCAAACTTATGGTTTTTAACGCCTTCACTATAAAGGAAAGGAATAAGCGCGTGGCGATAACGGAGCGCGTTGCCGATTAACTCGTTAGTACCACCCATATAAGTCCAAGGCTCTTTAGTAACGCTAATCATAGCAGTAGAGTGTAAGCGCATAATCGGTGAGAAAATACCGTGTTGTACGCTACGTAAGAAAAGCTCGTTATCGGAATAACCGTGATGGTGACCACCAATATCGTGCGACCACCAGCTATAACCGATGTTAGAAGCCGTTGCCGTAAAGTACGGTAAATAGTTTAAGGTGGAATACGTTATTGAAGTATCTGCCGAGAACCCTAATGGGTAACGATGCGAGCCTGCTTCACAAAATCTTGAAAGTATTAAACCTTGGTCGTGGTTAACGGCGTTATCTAAATAATGGTAGTGGTTAAGCGCCCAAAGTGGGTCTAACCCAGCCATTTGCGACTTAGTACCTTGTTGCCAATCAATCCACCAAAAAGTTACGCCGTCGTTCTCGTAAGGTTTATGTAAAATTTTAAAATAGTTATTTATAAAGTTTTCATCAGTAAGGTTAAATTCAACAGGACGTTCTTCAGAAGCGTCTTGACCCATAGCCTCACACATGTCTTTATACATGTCCTCAAAATACCTTACGCCATCTTTTGGATGAAGGTTAAGGGTTATTTTAAGATTTTTTTCTTTAATCTTATTTAAAAAGGCTTTATAGTCTGGGAATAAATTTTTGTTCCAACTATAACCCGTCCAACCTAAACCTCTGGCGTGGGTAGTACCACAGCCGTATTTTTCGTCACGGTGTCCGGTTTCGTCAATTTTTAACTCTTCGTAAGCGTAGTCGGAGTAGTGCCAGTCCATATCGATAGTGGCTATCGTTAAAGGAATATCGTTTTCTTCAAACTTATCTAAAAGGGATAAATATTCCTTATCGGTGTAAGCGTGATAACGCGACCACCAGTTGCCGAGCGCGTAACGCGGGATTTTTGGTACGTAGCCGGTAATATCGTAAAGGGCTTTTACTGCGCCTTTAAAATCAAAACCAAAAGCAAAAACGTAATCGTCGATTTCTTCAAAAGGTCTTGGTTTAAGCATACCGTCTTCACCTAAAATAAGGGTATGGTTATCCTTTAAGATAGCAACGCCCGTTTTAGAAACTACGCCGTCGCAAAGTTGTACTTTTTTAAACTTGCCGTTGTTTTCTTCAGGATTAGAATAGGTATCATACTCGCCACTATAGCCGTCAAGCGTACGATAAGTACCTAAAAGGTTGCCTTGATTTGATAACTTTTTCTTTTTGCCGCCCAAAACAATGTAAGACTTAGCGTAGTCTAAATTAATTACTAATTTTACTTTTGAAGTGGTTACTTCTACTTTATCAGCAAACTTTTTAACTTTAAAATCTACCGGAGCAAAATCCCTATACCAAACGGACTGGGTAGCGCTATCGCAAAACTTTAAAGTATCATCCTTTTCCACACGGAAAAGCCTATCCGATAAAACCGTGATGCGGTAGTTACCAAAGTAAACGACGTTTGCTTTATTAGCAATAGGTCTTGTTTTTACTATAAGATGATTATCTAATTTAGCCATAATTTCTCCTTAAAAAATCGACTTTTTTGTTGAATTTATATTAAAACGACGGGATACGTACCCTATCTTTTTATAGGGAACACAGTTTGGCGTATCTTGCACGCGCCGTAAGGGTAAAGCGTTACTTTTACGTCGTTACCAAAAATATTATCTGTTTTTAATAAATCAGGCGTGTAAGTAAAATCCCCTTTAATGCGAACGTACTCTGAAAACTTTCTACCCTTAGGACTTACTTCCACTCTTCTTAAAAGAGTCTTTTTACGGACAAACCCTGCATTGATTATTTTTGCACCGTCTACCGTAATAGTTGGCAAGGGTGTATCCAGATCGAACACAGTTGCATTTACGTTACCATTAAAAATCGGATTAGCATCACTACTTACGCCATAACCCCACTCTTTGTTGGGTAAAATGTTATATGCGGGGAAATCTTTAGATTGTTTAACTTCGGATTCATCAATAATACGGTCGCCTTTTTGTCCATTAGCATATACTAAAACGCCTTTGCTAAAATAAACGCCTTCTTTAAACTTTTTGCTTTTAATAGGTTTAATATAGTGGGCAATAACTTCGCTACTAAAAGACAAATGTAACGTAACGGAGGATTCTATCTTAATAACAAAATATCCATTAATAATATCATCCAATTTTGCGCCGTTAGCGTTTATAACGTAATCTTTAATATAAGACGGTTTTCTAATATAAAGGGTGAACGGGGTCTTAGTTTTAACGTTAAAAGTGAAATCCTCAGTAAAAGGAAAGTTAGTTTCTTCCGTAATTAAAACGTCTTTACCAAAAACTGACGTACTATACTCGCTAGCACCAAATAAATCACAATAAACGCTATCACCTTCCGTACGCCACATATTTAAAATATAGTTAGGCATAAAACGGTTTACGTTGCCACAACAACACTCTGTAAAGGGGTTAGGCCTGTACGTCATTTGTTGGTTACCCCTATAACACTCACAATGGGTGGAGGTATTATCTAAAATTAATTGGTTTGCGCAAGACATATATTGCAAACCCTTAAAATCTTCTAATACAGAGCCCATACCTGCGTTAAAGACGCAAGTTTCAATCATATCACCAAATTTGGCGTCATTAAGCGTTTTTTGAAAGTACGAAAGCGCCCAAGTAAAATCGGTTATATTACAGGTTTCGTAGCAATAATAGTAATAATTGCTTTCTAAATACTCGTCGGTATTTGGTATACCACCAGGAAGCATAAAGTATTTTTGTATATTTTTAATTGCGGCGAGGGCTACTTTTTGATAATATTTTTTACCCGTATACTTATATAAAAGTATAGGAAGTTTAACCATCTCGTTATAAGTAACGCCGTGTACGTAAGGCTTTTTATTTGAAAGCAAAAAGTCGTCGCGCCAATCGTGTAACTCTTGCTTATTGTACGAAATATAATCCCTTTCCGCACGCTCGATTAAAGCATAGTTTTTAGTCCTTTCATACAAAAGACACATTATCTCTACGTTGATTACGTCTCTACCCTTATCGTGGGCAAAATCTGAACCCAAGTAGTGCTTTTCTAAAGCGGATAAAATCCTATCGTCTTTATTATAATCGTAAAGCGCGATACAAGCCCTAAAAAACACCACGTGTGGCCAACGATAATTAAAATCAGCGTTCTTCATAAACAACGGACCTATATAGCCGTCTTTATCGGGATTTAAAATGGTATTATAAATAATCCTAGAAGCATTATCTATTACCGATTTATCATTTAAAATTATCCCCGCCCTTAAATAGCCGTCCAACCAATAACCAGTCTGCTCGTACGGCCACCAAGTACAATGTTCTTTAACACGACTGCTTATATAATCTTGTGCGCCCCACTCGACTTCAGCAAACGGATAACCAGCAACACCGATATTACCAGTTAAACCCTCTAATTGAGTTTTTAAAAATCTATCAAAAAAACCTTTTGCTTTAATCATGACAATACTCCTTTATAAAAAACGATTGCATTTTGCACTCTTATATGTTAAACTTATCATAATAATTGTTATAATTGTTAAAAAAAATAGTATATTTATTAAAAAAAGTTGTGGTATTATGGATTACGAGTCAAATAGGGATTTTTCGGAATTTTCAGGAATTTCAACAAATTTAATAAAAGAACATTTCCACCGCTCGATAGAACTAATTTATTGCGTAAAAAAAGATAGACTTTGTGTGGTTAACGGTCAAAATTTAACCTTAAAGATGGGTGAGCTTTTAATAGTCCCGCCGTTTTTTTTACACGAGTATGATAACGACGGCGTTGGGTTTTGCCACGTTTTACCTGTAGAATACTCTGACTTATGGGATAAGTATACCCACAGCAAAAGTATAGACAACCATATAATTACTAATAAAGATTTAGCAAAAGAACTTTTTGACCACCTAAACACTGCCGTTACCGCAAAAAACAAACTTTTAAAAACGGCTTCTTACGAATACGTTTTGGGTAAAATTTTTGCCGAGTGCTGTTTTACTTCTACCGACCATCACGCAATACCCAATTTTACAAAAGACGTAGTTAACTATATTGAAAAAAATTTTTCAACCGATATAACCTTAGATTTAGTGGCTAAGCACTTTGGGTATTCTAAATACTATTTTTCTAACCTATTTAATAAATACTTTAAGATAAACTTTAAAACGTATTTAAATAACGTAAGAATATCTAAAGCAAAAGCCATGCTTAAACGGCATACTATATCTGAAGTATCCGATGCTTGTGGGTATAATAGCTTACAATCGTTCTTTTTAAACTTTAAAAAGATAACAGGCGTTACTCCTGGTGAATACGTTTCTAATAAAAATTAACCCGCGTTTTACCAAAAAAACCTAATACGTATATGACTTTTTGTAACAAAAACGGCGCACAAACGTGCAATAGACATAGGGATATTATTTCAAAATAAAAGTATAGCCCACTATACTTCGCAAAAAGCGAAATATAGTGGGCTTTATCTTTACCACAAAAGATTAGGTTAATATAGTTATATTTTTAGCCTTGTGGCTAAAAGTGATATGCAAGTATCTTGCGTTATATTTTGACCTGTGGTCAAAGTTATATTATATTTGCCTAACTTTCACTACAAGTGAAAATATCACTTTGCGTTAGCAAAATATCACG